>JAOTVO010000133.1 GCA_029863355.1 Candidatus Krumholzibacteriia bacterium | reverse complement strand
TTACGGATCGAGCCCCATGCCAGACCAGATGATAGAAGTCACCGAGCAGGCGCTCCGCGCCATCCGCGATTGCATCGCAGCCGAGCAGAAGGCCGTCGCGGACGCCTACCTCCGCATCGCCGTCAAGGGCGGGGGGTGCTCGGGGCTCACGTACCGCCTGTCCATCGAGGACGCCGCCGCTCAGGACGACGCCGTGCTGGAGCTGGGGGACGTGCGCATACTCGTCGACAGGAAGAGCAAGCTGTTCCTGCGTGGGCTCACCCTCGACTACACCACGGGCCTGAACGGCAAGGGATTTACGTTCTCCAATCCCAACGCCACGGGCACCTGCGGCTGCGGGGAGTCCTTCGCCGTGTGAGGCGAGCGGAGTTCCGCATTTTCGGGGCCGGGGCAGCCGGCCCTTTTTGTTTCCGGGTGCATGGGTTAGGATGGAGCCCGGGACCGTCGACACCATGATTCGAGCGCCGCAAAACGACCTTTTCCTGAAGGCATGCGGCCGCCAGGCGGTGCCACGCACGCCGCTGTGGTTCATGCGCCAGGCGGGACGCTACCTGCCCGAATACCGTGCCGTCCGCGCCCAGCACGATTTCCTGACCATGGTGCGCACGCCGGAGCTGGCAGCCCAGGTCACCGTTCAGCCGGTCGAGATTCTGGGCGTGGACGCGGCCATCCTGTTCTCCGACATCATGGTGGTGCCGGAGGCGATGGGAATGACGTTGCACATGGTGGAGGGAACCGGGCCGGTGCTGCCCGAGCCCATCCGCACGCGCGCGCAGATCGATGCGCTGCCGCGTCCCGATCCGGAGTCTGCACTCGGGTATGTCATGGGCGGCATTCGGCAGACGCGGCGGGCTCTGGACGGCCGCGTCCCGCTCATCGGTTTCTCCGGTTCACCGTGGACGCTGGCCGCGTACATGGTGGAGGGCCGCGGGTCGAAGACGTTCCGCCACGCGAAAGCCATGGTGTACGGGGAGAGCGCCGTCGCACACGCCCTCCTCGCGCGCGTCGCCGACGCCGTCGGCGACTACCTGATCGCGCAGGCCCATGCCGGCGCGCAGGCGCTCCAGATCTTCGACACCTGGGGAGGACTGCTGCCCGCGCCCGAGTTCGCCGAGTTCTCGCTGGCGTACATCGAGCGCGTCGTGTCGCGGCTGCGCGGGGTGGACGCGCCCGTCATCGTCTTCTGCAAGGACTGCGGGCACGCGCTCGAGGCCATCGCCGACACCGGCTGCGACGTAATCGGCATCGACTGGGGCACGGACCTGGCCGAGGCCCGCCGCCGCGTGGGCGAGCGCTGCGCCCTGCAGGGCAACCTCGACCCCGCCGTGCTCTTCGCCGCACCCGAGGTGGCGGGCCGGCGCAGCGCCGACGTCCTCGAGCGCTTCGGCCACGGCGAGGGACACATCTTCAACCTGGGCCACGGCATCCTGCCCGAGACGCCGGTGGAGAGCGTGCGCGCAATGATCGCGGCGGTTTCCGACCAGAGCCCCAGCTACCACGGGTGACCATGCAGTTCGAACGCGTCGATATCGACCTTCTCCGCAAGTACAACGAGCCCGGGCCGCGCTACACCAGCTACCCGACCGCGCCGCTCTTTGCCGAGTCGTTCGGCCCCGACGATTTCGCGCGCGAGATCGACGAGTCCAACGTCTCGCAGCGCGAACGGCCGCTCTCGCTCTACTTCCACATCCCGTTCTGCGACGAGCTCTGCTACTTCTGCGGGTGCACGATGCTCGTCACGCGCGACATGGACAAGAAGGAGAAGTACCTCTCCTACCTCGACCGCGAGATCGACCGCGTGGCGGCGCGCCTCGACGGCGGCCGCGAGGTGGTCCAGCTGCACTGGGGTGGCGGCACGCCGACCGACCTGAGCCCCGAGCAGATCGCGCGGCTGGGTGCGCGCATCCGCGAGCGGTTCCGATTCGCGACCGGCGGGTCCGACGCGTGCGAGGTGAGCTGCGAGATCGACCCCAGGGGGCTCACGCGCGAGCACCTGGCCGCGCTGCGCGGGGCCGGCTTCAACCGCGTGAGCATGGGCGTGCAGGACTTCGACCCCAAGGTGCAGGAGGCCGTCAACCGCATCCAGCCCGAGGGAGTCACGCGCGACGCGGTGCGCTGGAGCCGTGAGCTGGGCTTCGAGAGCGTCAACCTCGATTTCATCTACGGCCTGCCCCATCAGACCCTGGACGGATTCGCGAGCACCATCGACAAGATTGTCGACGTCTCGCCGGACCGCATCGCCATCTTCAACTTCGCCTTCGTGCCGTGGCTCAAGCGCCACCAGAAGCAGCTCATCGATCCCGACGCGCTGCCGGCCCCGGAGGCACGGCTGGAGATCCTCAAGATGACCATCGAGAAGCTCTCGGCGGCGGGTTACGTCTACATCGGCATGGATCACTTCGCCAAGCCCGACGACGAGCTCACCGTGGCGCAAAAGGAAGGCACGCTGCACCGCAACTTTCAGGGGTACTCGACCAAGGCGGGCTGCGACCTCTACGCCTTCGGCATGTCCGGCATCAGCCAGCTCGACGGCGTCTACGCGCAGAACCACAAGAAGCTCTCCGCCTACTACGGCGCCCTCGACGCGGGCAAGCTGCCCACGCGCGCCGGCTACCGTCTCGACGCGGACGACAAGCTGCGCCGCGAGGTGATCACGCGCCTGATGTGCGACATGGCGCTGGACAAGGGTGCGATCGAGCGGCGCTTCGGGATCGCGTTCGACGAGTACTTCGCCGACAGCATCGCCAAGCTGGGACGCTTCACGGACGACGAGCTGCTGGTTGCGCGCCCCGGGGGCTACGACGTCACCGCCATGGGGCGGCTGGTGATCCGCAACATCGCCATGTGCTTCGACCGCTACCTCGACGACATGCGCGGCGACAAGCCCCTCTTTTCGCGCACGGTATGACGCCGCACCCCGACAGCGACGTCGCGGTGATCGGAGCGGGAATCTCGGGTCTGGCCTGCGCCTACTTGCTCCAGTGCGCCGGCCTGCGCGTGACGGTGTTCGAGCGCGACGCGCGGCCGGGCGGGGTCATCGCGTCGGTGAGCCGCGACGGTTTTCTCTCCGAGTGCGGGCCCAACAGCACCCTCGACGGCAAGGACGCCTTCGACGCCATCGTCTCCGATCTCGGACTGCGCGAACGCCTCGCCGTCGCGTCGGACGAAGCCAAGAAGCGCTTCATCCTGCGCGGCGGCGCGCTGCACCCGCTGCCCATGTCGCCCCCCGCCCTCCTGGGCTCGAGGCTCTTCAGTGCGCGCGGCAAAGCGCGCCTCTTGCGCGAGCCCTTCGTGCGCCCAAGCGCCGGCGGGGGAGAGGAGAGCGTGGGCGCGTTCGTGCGCCGGCGCTTCGGCCCCGAGGCGGCGGACTACGCGGCCGGGCCCTTCGTCGCCGGCGTCTACGCGGGCGACCCCGAGCGTCTGAGCATGGGCGCGGCGTTCCCCGCCGTGGTCGACTACGAGCGTGTGCACGGCAGCGTCATCAAGGGAGCCATACGCGCGATGCGCGAGCGGCGCCGCACGGGCAAGGCGCGACCACGCCTGGTCTCCTTCGACGGCGGCATGGAGGTGCTGGTGACGTCGCTGGCCGGCGCGCTGGCCCCGCGCCTGCGCCTCTCCACGCCGGTCACCGCGCTCGCGCGCGCCGGCGACGGCTGGGAGGTGGCAGCGGAGGGCGCGGGCACGCTGCGAGCGCGCGCCGTCGTCGTGACCACGCCGGCCGACGTCACCGCGGGCCTGGTATCGGGGCTCGACCCCGCGCTTTCGTCGCGGCTGCGGGAGGTGCCCTACGCGCCCGTGGTGAGCGTCTACATCGGCGCACCGCGCGAACGGGTGGCACACCCGCTGGACGGCTTCGGCTTCCTGGTGCCCGAGGTGGAGGACGGCCGCATCCTCGGCACCATCTTCAACTCCTCGCTCTTCGGCGGCCGTGCGCCACGAGGCATGGTGGCGCTCACCACGTTCGTCGGCGGCATGCGGCAGCCCGACCTCGCCGACCTCGACGACCGCGCCGTGGTCGAGCTGGTGCGCGAGGAGCTGGGGCGGCGAATCGGCCTCTCCGGCGAGCCCGCCTGCGTGCGCGTGCGCGCCTGGCGGCGCGCCATCCCGCAGTACGCGCTGGGGCACGGCGGGCTGGTGGCCGCGCTGGGCGCCCTCGAGGAGCGCACCCCGGGCCTCCACTTCGGCTCCAATTTCGTCGGCGGCGTGTCGGTGGGGGACTGCGTGGAGACGGCCGCGCGCGTCTCGCGCGCGGTGGCGAAGCGGCTGGGCCCGGCAGCCTGAACGGCGGGGAGTGGCAAAGCGCACCGGGAAGGTCGTATTTTCTGTTTTGACGTGACCGCCCGTTTCCGCTATGATGAGGGCGAAGCCTCGCACCGGAGGCTGGCACCTACTTCATTTAATCACAACGGTTTGTACCGGCCCCCCCGGGCCGCATCCTGATCTACTCGGGAAGGAGTCCAATCATGGCATTCACGCTGCCCTCGCTTCCGTACCCCTACGACGCCCTCGAGCCGCACATCGACGCGCGCACCATGGAGATCCACCACACCAAGCACCACCAGGCCTACGTGACCAACGCCAACGCCGCTCTCGAGAAGCACGCCGGCCTGGCCGACAAGTCCGTGGAGGCGCTCATCGCCGAAATCGGCGCCGTGCCCGAAGCGGTGCGCACGGCCTTGCGCAACAACGCGGGTGGTCACGCCAACCATTCGCTCTTCTGGACCGTGATGTCCCCGAAGGGCGGCGGCAACCCCCAGGGCGACCTGGCCGGCGCGATCGACTCGACGTTCGGGGGTTTGGACAAGTTCAAGGAGCAATTCGAGACGGCCGCGAAGACGCGTTTCGGCAGCGGGTGGGCGTGGCTGGCCGTGGATACCGACGGCAAGCTCTGCGTATGCTCGACGCCCAATCAGGACAACCCGCTGATGAAGGGCGTCGCCGAGTGCCCGGGCACGCCGATCCTGGGCCTCGACGTGTGGGAGCACGCCTACTACCTCAAGTACCAGAACCGCCGGCCGGAGTACGTCGCGGCATTCTGGAACGTCGTCAACTGGGAAGAGGTCGCCCGCCGTTTCGCAGCGGCGAGCCGCTAGCGAGGAACGGGGTGCGCCGATGAGCGCTCTGGCGGGCAAGCATTGCGTACCGTGCCGCGGCGGCGTGCCGCCGCTGCGCGGCGAAGCGGTCGAGCGGCTGCGCGTCCAGTTGGGCGAAGGATGGCGGGTGGTCGACGAGCACCACCTGGAGAAGGCTTACGCCTTCCCGGATTTCGCGCGGGCGCTGGCCTTTACCAATCGCGTGGGCGAGATCGCCGAGGCCGAAGGCCACCACCCGGACATCCTGCTGGCCTGGGGCAAGGTGGCGCTCACCATCTGGACGCACAAGATCGACGGACTCACCGAGAGCGACTTCATCCTCGCCGCCAAGGCGGACCAGGCGTACGGCTCATGACCTTCGCGCACGAGATCACCGTTCGCTTCGGCGACATCGACCAGGCGCGCGTGGTCTACTATCCCGTTTTCTTTCACTACCTCCACCAGACCTTCGAGGAGTGGTTCGAGAAGGCGCTGGGCGTGCCCTACTCCCGTCTCGTCGTGGACGAGAACATCGGCTTCCCCAGCGTGCGGGTGGAGACGGAGTTCCGCCGGCCGCTGCCTTACGGCGAACACGTGCGCGTGGAGCTGCGCCTGGTGAACGTGGGTACGCGGTCCATCACCGTGGAGTATCACGTCGTGCGGATGTCCGACGGCGAGACCTCCGCGCGCGCGCGCGTCACCACGGTGGCCGTTGACAACGACACTTTTCGCTCGCTGCCCATCCCGCCCCACTGGCGGGAGCGTTTCGAGCGCTTCATGAGCGCGCGGTGACGATGCGCTCGGCGTACTTCGATCGACACGGCGGTCCCGAGGTGCTCACGATAGGCGATCTGCCCGAGCCCGCGGTGCGACCGGGTACGGTCAAGATCGACGTGGCGGCGGCTTCGCTCAACCACATCGATCTGTTCGTGCGCCGGGGGATGCCCGGGATCGAGGTGCCGATGCCGCACATCCCCGGCTGCGACGCGGCCGGAGTGGTGGCCGAGGTGGGCGAGGGCGTCACCCACGTGGCACCCGGCGACCGGGTACTCATGAACCCGTCGATCTCCTGCGGCCGCTGCGAGTTCTGCGTGCGCGGCGACGCCACGCTCTGCCTGAGCTACCAGCTCATCGGGGAGACGACCAACGGCACCTGCTGCGAGCGCATCGTCGTCCCCGCCGAGAACGCCATCCCCATCCCCGACCACCTCTCCTTCACCGACGCCGCTTCGCTCCCGCTGGTCTTCGTCACCGCCTGGCGCATGCTCATCACGCGCGCACGGCTGCGCGCCGGCGAGACCGTGCTCGTCCTCGGGGCGAGCGCCGGCGTGGGGATCGCGTGCGTCCAGATTGCGAAGGTCGCGGGCGCGCGCGTGTTGGCGGCGGCGAGCAGCGCGGAGAAGCTGGCGCTGTGCGAGGAGCTCGGGGCCGACGTGCTCATCGACTACGCCCGGGAGGATCTCGTGCGCAAGGTGCGCGAGCTCACGGACAAGCGCGGGGTGGACGTGGTCGTCGACTACGTAGGAGAGGACACGTGGGTCTCCAGTCTGCGCAGTCTGGCCCGTGGTGGGCGGCTGGTGACATGCGGGGCGACCACGGGGTACAATGCCCAGACGGACCTGCGGCACGTCTTCTACCGCCAGCTCGATATCCTGGGCTCCACCATGGGCTCGCGCAACGAATTGATGGCGCCGCTGCGTCTCGTCTTCGCGGGCCGCATGCGAGCGGTGGTGGGCGCGGTCTACGATCTCGAGGAGATCGCCGAGGCGCACCGCGCCATGGAAGAACGCCGCGTGCTGGGCAAGGCCGTCATTCAAGTGAACAAGGAACCGACGAGAAAGGGCAGGAGGCCGAGATGACCGGTGGTCCCGAGAGAATCGGGTTCGAGACGAACCCGGACCGCTACAAGCACTGGAAGCTCGCGATCGAGGGGCCGATGGCCTGGCTGCGCATGAGCGTCCAGGAAGACGAGCCGCTGCGCCCCGGCTACAAGCTCAAGCTCAACTCGTACGATCTCGGCGTGGACATCGAGCTGGACGACGCGGTCACGCGGCTGCGCTTCGAGC
>JAOTVO010000132.1 GCA_029863355.1 Candidatus Krumholzibacteriia bacterium | reverse complement strand
GGCTTCGTCTTCAACTACTACGAGCTGCGCGTCAACTCCGTGCCCCCGTTCCCGGCGCCGGAGCTGGTGGCGAGCCTGCGTCCCGACATGCGGGACGCGTGCGCGCAGATGTACGACCGGGCCCTGGAGGGCGTCCTCGCCGGGTGCCCCAGCGACGACCTCACCGACCGCAAGGATCACCTGTACATCTACGCGCGCATGGCGCGTTTCATCCTCTCGCTCGGCTACTACCGCGAGCTGGCCATCGAGGTGCGCCGGCCGTTTCTCACGCGCGCGGCCATCGACCTCTTCACGCGCCTGCCGCAGCGGCACCGCGTCGAAAAGAACATCTACACGTCCATGATGCAGCGCTACTTTCCGGCGCTCATGCGCATCGCCGAGCAATCGGTGCTGAGCCTGCCCGACTGGGAGTACGACCTGCGCGCGCGGCCGGAGCTGCGCGCGTTCTTCCTGCGCTACCTCGATACCGAGCGCGTCGCCGCGAGCGCGCTCGCCGAACTGATCGATCCCGTCGCACTCGGTGCGCTACGCGACGACTATTTCGCCGCGGCGCCGACACCGCTCGGCCGCGTCGGGCCCGGGCGCCTCGGTCGACTCCGCCGGCGCGTAGCTCCCTTCGTCCAGCGGCACCGCCGCATCGACCGGCTCAGCCGCCGGATCCGGGACGGCACCCGCGTTCCGGGGCGCTCCGCGTTCGACGTCCTGCGCTGCGTAGCACTCGTGACGCTCCTGGAAGAGCAGCTGTCGCGCCTCGGCCCCGACGGGACCGGCGGGTAGGGGGGCGACGTGAGCGCGAGCGGCGTCGGTGTTCCCGTCCTCATGTACCACAGCGTCGGCCGCGTGCTGCCCGACTGGCACTGGTCGTTGTTGACGGTTCCCTGGACCACGTTCGAAGATCACCTGCGCTGGCTCTCGCGGCGCGGCTACCGCGCCGTCGACCTCGGCGAGGTGCACGCCCACGTGTCGGGGCGGGCCCCCCTCGACGAGCGGTGCGTCGCGCTGACCTTCGACGACGGATACGTGGACAACTGGACGTTCGCCGTGCCGCTCTTGGTCAAGTACGGAATGCGGGGGACGGTGTGTGTGACGCCCGAGTTCGTCGATCCCCGCGATACCGTCCGCCCCACGCTGGAGGACGTCTGGGCCGGGCGGCTTCGCGTGGAAGACCTGGAGACGCGCGCGTTCATGTCTTGGGGTGAGCTCGCGCGCGCGTCGGACACCGGGGTGCTGTCGGTGCAGTCGCACGCGATGACGCACACGTGGTATGCGACCGGGCCCGAGGTGGTCGATTTCCACTACCCGGGCGACGAACACTATTGGCTCGACTGGAACGCGTTTCCGGAGGAGAAGCCCTTCTACCTGCGCGACCCCTTCGCAAGCCGGGTGCCCTGGGGCACGCCCGTCTACCGGCACGCCAAGTCGCTCGCGTGCGATCGTTTCTTTCCCGACCCGGCGGAGGCGTCCCACTTGGAGCGCCTGGTGGCGAACGGGGGCGGGGAGCGCTTCTTTCGACGCCCGGGATGGCGCGAGACCCTGGCGCGGGCGCTGGCCGATTGGCGCTCGGAGCGGGGCACGGGCGGCCGCACGGAGCGGGAGGAGGAGCGTCGCGAGCGCCTGCGCGCGGAGCTCGCGGGCGCCAAGGCGTCCATCGAGGCGCGCCTGTCGCGGCCCGTCGACCACCTTTTCTGGCCGGGTGGCGGCTACGACGCGGACGCGATGGCCATGGCGCTCGAGATCTACCGCTCGGTCACCTGGAGCGGACCGGACCGGTGGCGGCTGCGCAACCGCCCGGGCGAGGACGCCCGCCGCGTGACGCGGCGCGGGGTGCCCTTCGTAGAGGCGCGCGGCGAGCGCGTCTACAGCGGGGGACGGGTGCTCGACCTGACGCTGGGGGAGTACCACGCCCGCGCCGGGGCGCGCAAGAGACGGCAGGTTCTGAAGGCGCTCTCCCTGGCGGGTCTGCGATCCGGCCTATGGCCGAGGGACGGCGAGCGGCGTATACCCCTGCGCGCCCGTCCGCCGCACGCGGCGGACGCGGAGCGGCGCTAGGAGAGCGGGCGGCAACGGTGGTTCAAAGCGCGACTGATGCACCACCCCGGCAAGGGCAAACGGCCGGCCCCGAGTTGCTCGTGGTCACGTATCACTTTCCTCCCGTGACCAGCGCCGGGGTCTACCGCCTCACCGGCCTGGTCAAGTACCTCCGACGCGCGGGGTGGCAGGTGCACGTGCTCACGGTCGCGCGTTCGCTCCAGGAGCAGGCGGATGTGGCCTCGCTCGAAGCGATCCCGCCCGACGTCGCCGTGACGCGAACGATCTCCCCGGAGCCCGCCGCGCGGCTGGGGCGCGCGACCGCGCCCGCCCCGGGTGCGACGAGCGGCGCAGCGGCGGCGGGTGCCGACGGGCGGCGCCCCGTGTGGCGGCGCGTGCTGCGCCGCCCGGCGCGGTGGCTCTTCGACGCGCTCTCCTACCCGGATTTCCAGATCGGTTGGGCTCCGGTCGTCGCCTACCACGTTCTGCGCCACGTGCGCCGCCACCCGCGCGCGGTGGTGCTCAGCTCGACGCCCCCGCACTCCACGCAGCTCGGGGTGCGGCTGGCGCGTGCCTTTGTGCGCTTCACTTGGGTAGCCGACTTCCGCGACCCGTGGACCGCACCCCTGCGCGTGCCCAAGGGCCGGATCAACCTATCTGCCCAGCGGGCCATGGAAACGTGGGTGCTGCGCGCGTGCGACCACGCGATCGTCAATACGCCGGGTAACCGCGCCGCGCTGCTCGCCGCGTTTCCGTGGCTCGACGCCACGCGCGTGAGCACCGTCACCAACGGCTTCGACGCGCCCGACCCCATCCCGCCGGCCGCGCCGGCGGACGCGGATCTCGCCTGCGACGTCGCGTACTTCGGAGAGATCTACCCCGAGATGCTGGAGCACTACCTGGAGGGGGTCGCCTGGCTGGTGCGCCACGAGCCCTCGCGCGCGCCCCGCCTGCACGTCTTCGGCAAGCACTCGCAGCCCGACCGCGAGCGCGTGCGCGCCGCGGGGCTCGACGAGCACATCGTCTTCATGGGCACGGTGCCCTACGCGCGCAGCGTCTCGCTGATGCGAGCGGCACCCTCGCTGCTCGTGCTCCTGCCTCCGGGAGACGCGTGGCGATCCTGCGTTCCCAGCAAGCTCTACGCGTACCTCTTTGCCGCCAGACCCGTGCTCGCGATCGCGCCCGCCGGAGACGCCACGCGCGTGATCGAGGAAACGGGCGCGGGCGTGTCCGTGGAGCCGGGCGAGCCCGACGCGGTGGGGAGGGGCATCGCCGACTTCGTCGCCGCGGTGCGATCGGGCCGCGCCCGCTCGCGCGCCGGCGAGTCCGCGGCGGCGCGACGCTACGCCTTCTCGGAGCTGGCCGGGCGCGTCGACGAGATCCTGCGCGCCGCAGCCGGGGGGGAGGGGGTGGCCGATGACTAACCGCCGGCTGGTCGTGGCCGCAGTGCTCGTGGGCGCCAGCGTCCTGGCGTTCCTCCTGTCGATGCTGCTCCTGCAGTCGACGGCGCTGGCCACGGCGGCCGCCGCCGTCTTGGTCGGGACCGTCATCCTCCTCATCGACCCCTTCATCGGGCTGGTCATCTACCTGCTCTTCCTCTACGTGCGCCCGCAGGAATACATGCCGGGTCTGGTGGGCGCGCCCATCATGCTCGTGCTCGGCGGCGCCACCTTCGCTCTGATGATCCTGCACATGGCCATCTACCAGCGGACCATCGTCTTCACCAAGTCGCCACAGAACGGGCTGATCCTGTGGTTTCTCGCCGCCATCGCGGCGTCCCATCTGTCCCGCCTGGCGCTGAGCCCGACGCTGGACGAAACGCTCAACTTCATGCCCACGGTGGTGATGTACTTCCTCGTTGCCAACCTCGTGAACACGCCGCGCAAGCTCAAGTTCACCATCGTGCTGCTGGTGCTCCTCACCACTGTGCTGGCCGTCCAGGGGCTCGTCCAGAGCTTCACCGGGGCCGGGCTGGGGGGCCAGGAGACCTACGAGGGCCGCATCCAGGCCGTCGGCATCTTCTCCGACCCCAACGACCTCGCCCTGGCCCTGGTCATCGTGCTCCCCTGGGTGTTCCTGAAGCTGTTCGAGTCTCCGCGCGGCCTCGAGAAGGCTTTCGCGACAGTGGTGATGGCCGTGCTCGTCTACGCGCTCTACCTCACCGCGTCGCGCGGCGGCCTCCTCGCCTTCGCCGCGCTCATGATGATCCTGCTGGTGCGGCGCTTCGGGCGCGTGCCGGGTCTGGTCGCGGGCGGTCTGGTCTTCATGGCCGTGCTCGTGCTCGGGCCGCGCATGTCGTCGATCTCCACCGGCGAGGCCTCGGCCTACGGGCGCGTGCAGGCGTGGGGCATCGGGCTCGACCTCTTCGAGGCATATCCGCTCTTCGGCGTGGGCGCGCGGAACTTCACCGAGTACCATTTCCGAACGGCTCACAACTCCTACGTCCTCTGCGCCGCCGAGCTGGGGCTCTTCGGCCTCTATCCCTGGGTGCTGGCCATCTACCTCTCGATCAAGAACAACCAGTACATCGCGCGCCACCTCCACCGCTCGCCCCTGCGCGACGTGGCGCTCTACGTGGACACGGTGCGCTACGGCCTCATCGCGTTCGTGCTGGCCGCGTACTTTCTCTCGCGAACCTACAACGAGCTGCTCTTCATCCTGCTCGGGCTTTCCGCCGCCATCACCCACATCTTCATCGCGCACAGCAGCGAACGCTACGTCCTCATCGAGAGGCGGGACTTCGCGTCCGGCCTGCTCTGGACGATCGTCGGCTGGCTCTTGACCAAGCTGTTCCTGTACACGGCATGGTGAGCGCACCCGTGATACTCGTCGTCGCGCTGGCCGGGGTGGGGCTGGGAGCGTTGCTGGGCCTGCTCCGGCGCAAGAACGTCGACCTGATCGTGCGCGCGCGCCTGGCTCGTCGTCCGGAACGCTCCGACGGGACCTGTCACCTCTTCGTTTCCGTCGCCGACCACTTCGAGCCCTACTGGCAGCGCGCCGACGGCACCCGCGCACTCGAACGCGTGCAGGCGTGGCACCAGGAATACCCGCGGCGTATGGAGGGCATCCGCGACAACGGCGGGCGGGCGCCGCGGCACGCCTTCTTCTACCCGGAGGAGGAGTACGACGAGCGCTGCATGGACCTGCTCGCCGACCTGGAGCGGCGCGGACTGGGGGTGGTCGAGGTGCACCTCCACCACGACAACGACACCTCGACGGCGCTCCACGAGCGACTGAGCGCGTTCAAGAAGGTGCTGCACGAACGGCACGGGCTGCTGCGCGCCGACCCGGACACGGGGGAGGTCCGCTACGCGTTCATCCACGGCAACTGGACGCTGGACAACTCCGGCCCGCGAGGGGAGAACTGCGGCGTGAACGACGAGTTGCGCGTGCTGAGCCGGAGCGGATGCTACGCGGATTTCACCTATCCGTCGGCACCGCACCCGACGCAACCGCCGATGATCAACCGCATCTACTACGCCACCGACGACCCCGAGAGACCGCGCTCGCACTGGCGCGGGGAGGACGCCCGTTACGGGCGCGCAGGCAGGGGAGACCTGCTCCTGTTCACCGGCCCGCTGGCGCTCAACTGGCGCCGCCGGCGCCGCGGGGTCCTCCCGGCCGTGGAGAACGGCGACATCACGGGGCGCAACCCCGCGCTGCCGGACCGCGTCGACCTCTGGGTGCGCCACGCGCCCGCGGTGCGCGGCTTCCCGCGCTGGCGCTTCTTGAAGCCGTACACGCACGGCACCCAGGAAGGGAACTCCGCGCTACTGCTCTCGGACGGGCCGGGCGGGCTCGCCGCCGTGTATCGCGACCTGCTGGCGCGCTACAACGACGGGCGGCGCTACGTGGTCCACTTCACCACGCCCTGGGAGATGTACCGGTGCGTGCGGGTGCTCGAAGACGCCGACGACGAAGCGATCGAGGCGGTGGAGGCCTTCGCCTTCCGCTTCTAAGTCGGTGCCCCGGTGGACGGTGCCCGGAAACGTGTCTCCGATCCCACATTCTGCTTGACCAAAGCGGACGGATCGCGAAGTTTTACTGGGATTCCGCCCCGTGCGGCGCCGGCTCGGACCGCCGCTCTTTTGCATGTTTCTTGCTGGTTCGCTCTGTCACTCCATGTTGTACTGACGCCGGGGCGAGGTCGCCCCGACGGGGATAGTGATGATGCACCAACGATCGAGTTTCCATCGGTTGCGGATCGGGCGCGGAGGCTGCGTGCCGTTTCTCGTGGCGTCGCTGCTCGCCACCGCGCACGCCGCGCCGGGCCTCGCGGCCCCGGCCGCGAAACGCGCGCCGGCGTCGGGCAATACGCGATTCCTCGTTTTCGACGGAGCGCCCGGCGGCAGCTACGAGGTGCGCAAGAACGGCACCCTGCTGACGTCGCCCACGGCGACGCCGAGCGGTCTTATTGACTTCGCCGATGTCTCCCAGGTCGCCGACGCGTATCAGATCACGCTGACGGGCATCAATCCGGCTCCCCCCTCGCCGCCGGCCAACCTGAGCGCGGTGGGTCGCGACGACGGATGCGCCACCCTCTCCTGGGACACGCCCGCACCGGTCGAATACGTGAGTAGTTACGTTGTCAAGTGGGGGCTGGCGAGTGGGGCGTACACGGACTCCATGGTCGTCAGCGGCACCGACGTGTCGCGCGCGGGCAATCGTTCGCAGACCGTTGCCTGCGGCTTCGCGGCCGGTCGCTACTACTTCGCCTTGCGGGCCAAGAACGAGTTCGGACTCACCGGCGGCCTCTCGGGCGAGGCGGTCGCCGACGTGACCACGGGCACCGTGCAGCCGCCGGCGCCCCCGACCAACGTCAGCGGCTCGGAGCCCTCGTGGGGCTGCGCGCGCATCACCTGGACCGCGGTGGGCAACCCGTCGATCAGCGGTTACCGCCTCTTCTACGGCCCCGCTTCGCGCGCGTACACCGACTCGCTCGACGCGGGCCCGGCGACGAGCGCCCAGGTGTGCGGGTTCACGGCCGGGCGTTACTACTTCGCCCTAAAATCGGTCACCTCCGGCGGGGAGACGAGCGCGTACTCGCAGGAGGTGGCGCTGACGCTCCAGGGCGTCGACGACGCACCCCCTGAGATCACGGGCACGACGCCGGTCGACGGCGCCACCGGTGTGGTCCGGAACACGTTGATTTATTTTTCCGTCACCGACGACAA
>JAOTVO010000131.1 GCA_029863355.1 Candidatus Krumholzibacteriia bacterium | reverse complement strand
AATGAAAGACCTCTCCATGTACTCGCGCGCCAGCCGCCACTCGTCCACGGCATAGTGGAGCACGCCCATGTTGCTGAGGGCGCGCCAGTCCTTGGGCGCCAGGGCGAGCGCCGTGTCGTACTGCGCCTTCGCCGCCTCCAGCTCCCCCACGTCCTTGTAGAAACGACCCAGACTGCGGTGGCCCTCGGAATAGTCGGGCCGCAGCGCCACCACGTTGAGGTGGCACACCTCCGACTCGTCGAAGCGATCGAGACGCAAGAGGAGCTGGGCCAGAGCTTCCCAAGCCTCGACGTACTCGCGATCGACGCGCACCGCGGTGCGATACGCCGCAACGGCGGCTTCGGTGTCTCCCCTTGCGGAGAGAATCGCCGCGTGCGTGGCATGCGCGCGGGCGTAGGTCGAGTCTGCCGCCACGGCGGCCTCGGCCAGGGCGACGACAGCAGACAGCGCTTCGGGTGCCGCCCCCCCTCCGGCCGCCGCGTGCAGGGCGCGCGCGCGCGCTTCCAGCGTCACCGCGTCGCCGTCGCCGCGCTGCGCATCCGCGAGCCTGGCCCCCGCGCGCTCCGCCCCCGCCGCGGTACGCGAGCGCGCGAGAAGGCCCGTTCCCTCCAGGTAGGCCGCATACGTGCTCCCCGGCCACGTCGTGTCCGCCGGCGCCGCGTCGGCCGGAGCGCCCAGCAGGCGGGTCACCGCCGTGGCCAGGGCGCCAGCCAGGCCGCTGGACGCTTCGTCGAAGGTGACGCGCTCGCGCGCGAGCTCCGCGGCGGTCCGCGCGTCGAGGAGGGCGAGGCGCAGGCGGTGGCGTCCGCCGAAGGGCTGCACGTCGCCCGTCACCACGCGGTTCACGCCGAAGGCGTCCGCCGCCGCGTCGGCGTGCGCGGGCGGATCGGCGAGGACGCGCCGGTAGGGGAGCACCCACGCCGAGGGAAGCTCGCGCGCCACCGCGTCGCCGACGCGCGCGACCTCGACCGAGAGCCCGTCCACGAAGTCCTGTGACGGAGAATCGCCCAGGCGCTCGAGCGGGAGCACGGCGACGCGAAGCCGCGTGGTGAAGACCGCGGGCTCGCGGTGCAGCACCACCTGGTACAGCGCGACCGCCGCCAGCACGACGGCCAGGGTCGCCGCCACGGCGCGCACCGGCAGGCGCGTCCGCCGCGCGCGGGCGACGGGGACGATCGCGCTGATGGCGCCCGAGCCCATGGCACTCTCCCAGCCCAGCTTCTGCGCCGCGGCAACGATGGCCGCGGCCAGCGCCTCGGCCGACTGGTAGCGCTTATCGGGGTCCTTCTGCAGGCACCGCTCCACGATCGCCGCGCACTCGCGCGGCACGTCCTTGCGGAGCTCCGCCACGGGCGTGGGGTCCTCGTTCAGGATGGAATAGACCATCGCCTGGTCGATCTGTCCCCGGAAAGGCAACCGGCCGGTGAGCATCTCGCTGAGCAACACGCCGACCGACCACACGTCCGCCCGGTGGTCGACCTCGTCGTGGCCCGCCTGCTCCGGCGACATGTACGCCACCGTCCCCAGCGTGGCGTCGCTGGCCGTGAGCCGCGACCGCCCCCGCAGCTTGGCCAGGCCGAAGTCGACGATCTTGACGTACCCCTCGCCCGTGATCACCACGTTGCCCGGCTTGATGTCGCGGTGGACGATGCCGGCGTGGTGCGCGTGCGCGAGCCCCTGCACCACGTTGAACGCGATCTCGAAGGCCTCCTGCACGGGCAGCGGACCGCGCGCCACGCGCTCGCGCACCGGCTCCCCGTCCAAGAGCGGCATGGCGATGAAGAGCTGCCCCTCCGGGGTCTCGTCGATCTCGTAGACGGGACAGATGTTGGGATGGTCCAGCGCCGAGGCCGCCTGCGCCTCGTGCAGAAAGCGGCGCTTGGCGTTCTCGTCTCGGGTGAGCTCGGGGGCGAGGAACTTCAGGGCCACCAGCCGGTTGAGCCTGAGGTCCATCGCACGGTATACGATGCCCATGCCTCCCCCACCGATCCGCTGCTGGATCCGGTAGTGGGAGACTGTGCGGTCGATCACGGCAGCCTCCCTCCGCGGGCCCGAGTATAGCCCGAAGCCCGCTCCGGTTCCAGGGCCGGGGCGCTTTCGCCGTTGCACTTCCCCGCACCCGCGCCTGTATACTGGGCCGACCTCGGATCCCACGATGGGCAGGAAAGCGAGCAGACGCACGACTGGACAGGACCTCGCCGGGCTCGCGGCCGCGATAGCGGGCGCGATGCGCGAGGGTATCGTGATCCTCGACCGCGAAGGCGCGGTGGTCGCGGTAAATCAAGGCTTCTGCCGGATCACCGGCTTCAAGTCGGCCGACCTGGCCGGCACGGGGCCGCCGTGGCCGTTCTGGCCCGGAAGCGACGCGGCCGGGGCCGCGGTACTCGCCCAGCGCCTCAAGATGAACCGCGACGCGGGCGGCGAGTACCAGCTGACGCGCAAGGACGGCACCCACGTCACCGTGTTGATCTCCTCCGGCACCATTTACGGGGGAACCGACCTCGAGCATCGCTTCCTCGTCGTCACCGACATCAGCGCGCGCAAGGAGACCGAGATCGAGCTGCGCCGCGCGCGCGACTATCTCCAGCTCGTGATGGACACCATCCCGCAGCGCGTGTTCTGGAAGGACCGCGGCTTCCGCTACCTGGGATGCAACGCCGTCTTCGCGCAGGACGCCGGCGTGGCCTCTCCAGAGGACCTGGTCGGGAAGAACGACTTCGACCTGTCGTGGGAGGAGTCCGCGCCGCTCTATCGCGCCGACGACCGCGAGGTGATGGAGGACGACGTCTCCAAGATCAACTACGAGGAACCGCAGGTGCGCAAGGACGGCACGCGCCTGTGGCTGCGCACGACCAAGAAGCCCATAAAGGACGAGCACGGCCGGATAGTCGGCGTATTCGGCTCCTACGAGGACGTCACCGACGGCAAGCTCGCCGAGCAGGCGGTGCGCAAGAGCGAGGAGAAGTACCGCTCTCTCATCGAGCAGGCCAGCGACGGCATCTTCCTCACCGACGGCGAGGGCGTCATCGGCGAGGTCAACTCCGCGGGCTGCCGGCTGCTCGGCCGGGCGCGCGAATCGCTCATCGGCACGAACATGCGCGGCTTCATCGCGTCCGAGGACCTGGCCGCCAAGCCGCTGCGCACGGACGAGCTCAAGGCCGGCGAGACCGTCACCCACGAGCGCGTGCTCCAACTCGGCGACGGCATCGAGGTGGACGTGGAGATCTCGGCGCGCATGCTGGCGGACGGCAACCTCCTCGGCTTCGTCCGTGACGTGACCGAGCGCAAGCGCGCGGCTGAGCGCCAGCGCGCGCTCGAGCAACAGCTCCGGCAGTCGCAGAAGATGGAGGCGTTGGGCACGCTGGCCGGCGGCATCGCCCACGACTTCAACAACATCCTCCTCGCCATCGGCGGCTACGCCGAGCTGGTGCGCGACGACCTGCCCGAGTGCGACCAGAAGCGCACGGACATGGAGCAACTCCTCGTCGCCGCCGACCGCGGCCGGCGACTCGTCGAGCGCATCCTCTCGTTCAGCCGCCCCGCCGAGCCCGGCGTGCGCCCCATCGACATCGCCGCCGAAATCAACGGGATGCGCCCGCTCCTGCGCGCCACGATGCCGCCCAGCGTCGAGGTGCGCGTCTCGGTCGCGCCCGAATCGGCCGTCGTCGCGGGCAACGAGACGCAGTTCAACCAGCTGGTGCTCAACCTGGCCGCCAACGCCGCCTACGCCATGCGCGGCACGGGGGGCACGCTCGACGTGTCGCTGACCGAGGTGACGCTCGCGTCGCGGCCGGACCTCCCGAACCTTCACGGCACGATCGAGGCAGGACCGTGCTACCGGCTCAGCGTCGCCGACACGGGGGCCGGGATGAGCGACGAGGTGCTGGAACGGATGTTCGACCCCTTCTTCACGACCAAGGAGGTCGGCGAAGGCACCGGGCTTGGTCTCTCCGTCGTACTCGGTATCGTCACCGCCTTCGGCGGAGGGATTACCGTGCAAAGCGCGCCGGGTCGCGGCAGCCGCTTCCACCTGTACTTTCCCCCCTCCGCGCTGCCCGCCGAAGATGCGTCCGCCGAAGACGAAACGGCCGATGTGACCGGCGCCGAGCACCTGCTCGTTCTCGACGACGAACCCCAGATCACCGCCGTTGCCGAGCGCGCACTCACCCGCTTCGGCTACCGCGTGCGCGCGTTCACCGATGCGGCAGCGGCGCTGGAAGCGTTCGAGGGCGGCGCCGACGCCTTCGACCTGGTGCTTACCGACTACACCATGCCGGGTTCGAGCGGCGTCGAGGTGACGCGCCGGATCCTCGCGCGGCGTGCCGACATTCCCGTCGTGCTCATGACCGGCCACAGCGACGGGCTCACGCAGGATCAGGCCCGCGCGGTCGGCGTGCGCGCCGTCGTGCGCAAGCCCTTCCGCGCGCGCGACCTCGCGCGCGCGATCCGGGACGCCCTGGACGAGCAGGACTGACCGCCCGGCCGCAAGGCCGCCATGACGAACAAGGTCGAGCAGGCACATTGGGACGCCTCTTATGCGAGGACCCAACCGCACGTGGTCCCGCGCGGCCACGTCATTCGGCGCTGGATCGAGCGCTACGTGCCGCGCACGGAGTCGGGGACGGCCCTCGAGGTCGGGTGCTATCCGGGTCGTTTCCTCGCCGTGCTGGGTGAGCTCGGCTACGAGGTCAACGGGGTGGACCTCACGCCGGGGGTGGAGTCACTGGCGGAGTGGATGCGCTCGCGCGGCTTCCGCACGGGGACCGTCGCGCGCGCCGACTTCTTCGCGTACGACCCGGGGCGGACGTTCGACGTGGTGATGTCGCTCGGCTTCATCGAGCATTTCACCGAATTCGAGCGCGTGCTCGAACGGCACCTAGCGCTCGTGGCCCCGGGCGGGATGCTCGTGCTGCAGACGCCCAACCTCGGCGGCGCGTTCCATGGGTGGCTCTACCGGGCCTTCGATCCCGCCGATTACGCGCGGCATCACCTGCCCGCAATGGATCCCGCGCGCTGGGCCGAGATCGCGCGCGACCACGGCTTCGACGTCGTCTTCGCCGGGTGCTTCGGCTCTTTTCACTTCTGGATGGACCCCGCCGGCCGGCCGGTCTGGCAACGGGTGAGTCTCTTGGGATTGCGGGTGGCCGCCCGCGTGCTGCGACCGGTGCTGCCGCGCGACCGGCCGGCCCACGCGCCGGCGTGCGGATTGATCGCCCGGCGCACTCCCACGAAGTGAGCGAGGATCAGCCCCCGAGGCCGCGTATGCTGGCGCCGATTCTCCTCGCGCCCTGCCGCAGGATGTGCGCCGCGGCGTAGGGAGGGGCGGCGGAGGCGTAGATGGTGTAGTCGCGCTCGGCGGCGCCGAAGCTCTTCTTGAAGCGAGTGCTGCCCTCGTTGGCATCCGGCGTGGCGCCGAGGTTCAGGCTCGCGGCGCCTCTGGCCGCCGCGTCGCGGACGGCGCGGTCGATGAGCGCGTTGGTCGCGCGCACATGCAGGCGGCGGTCGTCGTACGCCCACATCCAGTCGTAGCCCTGGTCGCGAAACCAGAGCACGAGGTTCCCGCCGACGGCGACGCCGTCCTTCCAGGCCAGCGTGAACGTCGCCAGGCCGTGCGGCACCATCGCTTCGTAGAGGGCGCGGAAGAAGGCCAGTCCGTAGCGTTCCGGCCGGCGCCAGCGCATCATGGTGCGCCGGTAGAGGCGGTGGAACACCGGCACCTCGTGTGCGCCGGCCAACGCGGCGACGGTCACGCCACGCTCGCTGGACTGGCGGATCAGGCGGCGGTTGCTGTCGCTGTAGCGCGCGCTCGCGCCGGCGTAGCCGTCCATCAGATCGACGATGTACGTGCGCGCCGGCAGGCGCGTGCAGCTCTCGTCACCCGCGTGCACCCTTCCGGCGAAATCGACCACGCGCGCGGTAGCTACGCCGAGGGCGCGCCGCATGGCTCCGAACGAGGCCGTCGCGCCGGACTCGTTCGATATGGGGCCGCCGTAGGTATCGAAGGGCGACGAGAGGGCGCGCCGGAGGGGACCGCGCCCCTTGCACACGAACGGAGCCATCGCGTTCTCGCCGATGGCCACGAAGAGCAGGGTCTCGCCGCCGGCGCGAAAGAGGTCGAGCCACTCGAGCGTATGGTAGACGCTCGCGTCGGGGCTCGCCGCCACCAGGGAAGCGTAGCGCCCGCGCGCGCGCGCGTCACCGGCGAGCACCCGGACCTCGGGCGGCGCCGGAGGAACTGGATGCGCGGGGGGTGCAGCGATCGCGTGTGGACTCTCCCGTTCGTGATTGAGCATGCGGCGCCCTATGGCTAGACTGCGGTCACCAAGGGGCAGCATGGGGGCCGCGCGCGGCGCTGTCAAGCCCCAAGCCCCGCGGGGGAAACCGGGAGAGGGTGTATCCATGGGCCTTTTCGGCCGGGTCCTCATCAACCTGCGCGAGCGCGGCTTCCTGGCGACCGCGCGCGCGGGGCTCCGCCGCGCGACGATCGTCGCGAGCAAGGTCGTGGACGCCTCCTTCGACGCGCGCCACGGCACGGAGACGAGCCGCCTCGTGGAGGTCGCCGAGCAGCGCGACGTCACCAGCCCCAATCGCGAGCGTGGGATCCGCTACGAGCCCTCGCGCGCCCGTCCCCTGCGACGCCTGTTGCGCGAGCTCCCGCTTCCGCGCGCGGGCGCCTTCGTGGACGTCGGGTGCGGCAAGGGGCGCGCGATGATGGTGGCGGCGCAGGCTGGATTCCAGCGGCTCGTCGGCGTGGACTACTCCGGCGATCTCTGCCGGACCGCGTGGCGCAACCTCGAGGGCCTCGCCCGCGCGCAGGGCGGGAACTTCTCCTTCGAGGTGATCGAGTGCGACGCGGCCGACTTCGCCTTCGCGAGCGACCACGACGTGATCTACCTCTTCAACCCCTTCGACGAGGTGGTCATGGCGCGCGTGCTCGATCGCCTCGAAGACTCGCTGCGCGCGCACCCGCGCTCGGCGTGGATCATCTATCTCGCTCCCAAGTGGCCGGAGACGATCGAACGGCGGGGGATCTTCACGCCTTTCGCAAGACGCACGTACGGCGGCTGTGAGTTCGCGGTATACGTCACACCTTCTCGAACGCCTGCTCGAGATCGGCGATGAGGTCCTCGGCGTTCTCGATGCCGATGGACAAGCGCACCATGCGGTCGGTGATCCCCATGCCCGCACGCTCTTCCGGCGCCACGTCCGCGTGCGTCATTGTAGCGGGGTGTTCGGCGA
>JAOTVO010000130.1 GCA_029863355.1 Candidatus Krumholzibacteriia bacterium | reverse complement strand
CATGGGCATCGCGCAGACCACCTTCATGGGACTGGCCCTCGGCGTGGCGTACCTCGTCGTGCGGCGCAACCTGTGGATTCTCGTCCTCGCCCACGCCTACATGGACACGATCCTGATGGTGCAGATGTATATCCCTGCCGACTAGGAGGGCGCGACGCCGGCGACCCGAATCGTCCACACGAGGCCGTAGTATCGCCGCGCGTCGACCGTGCCGAACACGTCGGCGAACCGCGCGACCTGGTCGCGCGTCAGGCCGAAACGGTGCAGGTTCCATTGGGAATCCCGGTAGGTCAGATGGCGGCGAACCCAGTGGAGTATCGGGGTGTTGACGTTCTCGAGGAAGAGGCCGGCCCCGCCCGGGGCCAGACGGTCCCGGATACACGCGAGCAGTTCGTCAAAACGGCAAAGGTCGGAGAAGCCGATCATGGACTTGGTCACCACGACGTCGTAGGGCCCATCGGGTACGCGGTCGTAATCTCCGCCGGTCGCGACGAACCGCGCACGCGACTGGCATCCCCAACGGCGTGCTTCCGCGCGCGCCGCTTCCGTGTGGGCGATCTCCACCCCGGTGACCTCCGCGCCCACCGCGGCGAGCAGGCAGCTGATGCGGCCCGCGCCCATTCCCAGCTCGAGCACCCGCTTGCCGGCGAAGCGTGTGATGGGGAAAAAGAGATCGATGGCGGGGGGCGTCCACACGCGCCTGCGCCATCCCCTCTCGAAACTCAGGCAGCCCTGGAGGCAGTAGTCGAGGCGCGAGCGGGCCTCGTCCTCGCTGAGGAGCTGGCCGGGGCGCAGTCTCCACTCTTCCTTCCAGCCCACTTCGCGCCTCCTACTTCTCGCCCATCCTCGCGCGCAGCGCATCGTCGAACGCCCTGACTATCACCATCCGGTCCATGTGCGCGCGCGCGTGGCGGTACGCGTTCTCGGAGTAACGGCACAGCCGTTCCGGGTCCGAGCACAGCGACAGGACGGCACGCGCCAGCGCCCGCGGGTCCTCGCCCGCGACAGCCTCTCCGGCCTCGATGTGCCCGAGGTAGTCTCCCATCACCGGTGCGTTTTCGACTGCGAGCACGGGTTTTCCAGCCATCAGATAATCGCACACCTTCGTGGTCGGATAGTCGCGGTAAAAGCCGGGTGTGCTCGCGCCGGTCAGCGAAGTGATACAGAGATCCGCCGCGCTAAGGTAATCGACGACGGAACGGGGCGGCACGTGCCCGGTCAGGATGACGTTACCGTTCGACGCTTCCTTCTGCAGGCACTCGCGCGAGTACCTGCCATGCCCGTCGCCGATGAGGATGAAGGCGACGTCGTGGCGAGCTTCGCAGACCAGGGTGGCCGCGCGGATGATGTTGGGTATGTCGTAGTAGGGGCTGAACGACCCGGCGTAGACGACGACGAACCGGCCCTCCAGCCCGTGCCGGCGGATGACACCCGCGGGGTCGGCCCGTGCGAAGCGCTCGCTGTCGCTCCCGTGGGGCATCAACACGATGCGGTCTTCGTCCACGCCTCTTCGCACGAGGTGGGGGACCATGGTCTCGCTGGGAACGGCGACGAGATCGGCCCGTTGCAAGCAGAAGTCGAAATAGCGGCGCAGCAACCGCGCGCGGACGCTGGCGGGACGCACGCCGGTCAGGGCGAGGCTCTCGGGCAGGAGGTCGCGCAGCTCGATCAGTGACGCGCATCTTTTCAGACGGGCGAGGGCAATCACGGCCAACTCGATGGCCAGAATATGCGTGCTCGCGATCACGAGGTCGGGTTTCTCGATCCTGGCCGCTACCAAGAAAGACGCGACGGCAAAGCTCATCTGACTGAGCACGCGTCGCGCGATGCCGCGGTTGGGCGCCGGCAGCGACCACACACGAATCACATTCACGCCGTCGTGGTGCTCGACGACGTGCAGCTTGCGGCGGTAGGCGGCGGCGGTCCGGCCCGACGGGTAGTAGGACATCGTGGTGACGACGGTGACGTCATGCCCGAGCCGCTGGAGGTACCGGGCTTGCTCCTCCGCGCGCAACGACGGGCCGGGGTCGGGGGGAAAGACCTGTGACACGTAGACGATCTTCATTGCTCTCCCGGGGCTCTACTCGCAGAAGTAGTCGCCCTCCATCGGTGCGACCAGCATCTCGTAGCACCGGTTGCACTTGCATCCCTTGGCGTTGGTGATGTACGCGGAGGACTTGTCCTTGTTGAACACGCGTGCCTCGCGCAGGTGGGGGTGGTTCCAGTACGCGTCGAGTGGGGTGTCGCGCATGTTGAGAGCGGGCCAGGGAAGGGACCAGGCGTTGGTGCACGAGCGGTAGTCGAGATTCCACGCGAGCGTGACCACACACCACAGCCAGAGGCAGCGCTTGGGGTTCTTGGGGAACTGTGCCGCCTTGATCGTGGGATCCGCGCCGGTGACGGTGAACTTGTCAGCACCCCATTCCCGCGCGAGCCGTCTGGTATCTCCGATCTCATGGCGGTTGTGGTCGAGGTCGAGAAACTGCACCTCGATGAGTGGGTTTCTGGCCCGGCGCACCCGTTTTCTCCGGGCCAGGCGCGTGACGCGCCGCTGGACGTTCTCGAGGCGGCCGCCCACGCGGTATTGCTCGTAGACGGCCTGCGTGGCGCCATCCATCGAGACCACGAGACGGTCGAGGCCGGAATCGATGAACGCGTCGATTCGGTCGCAGCTCGGAGGATCGAGGCTCGTGCTCATCGACACGGACATGCCATGGGACTTGATCAACCGAATCATCTCGAAGATCTGCGGATGCATAGTGGGCTCGCCCATCCCGTCCAACCGCACCGCCACCACCGAACCCGCTGTTTGCTCGAGGGCGTAGCGGAGATCCTCCATGGCCAGCAGTCCCTTCTCGCGCGGGTCCGTGTGGGTCCCGCAGGCGCAGTTCGGGCAGCGGAGGGTGCACGCGTTGCTCGGTTCGATCCGGAGCACGAAGGGGCGCGAGCGCACGAGTGGTCGCGCCAGCGCCATTTCGGTCACGGCGAGGGCGAGGTTTGCGGCCCTGCGCGGCGTGAAGCCCGAGAGCGAGCTCCTGAAGTAGCGCCGGGCGATCCACGGAAAGCTCCACGTCCCGCGATACGGGCGCGATTGCTCGAAGCGAGTCTGTTCCCCGCGCCGCCGCAGGACGGACCGCGCTGCTCCCAACAGCAGCCCCAGGTCATGCGTGAAGGATCGCGCCTCGATGTCCGCGTGGCTGCGGGCGAGCTTGTCCGGCAGGATGACGTCGCGGTAGAAGGACTCCGGATCGTCGACCGTCCGCAGCAGCCGCTCCTCATCGAGCCAGCGCAACGTGGCCGAGTCCACCAGACCCGGCCGTACGTGCGAGAGTCGCGCGAAGGCCGGGCTGTAGTAGCGGGGAACCTCGGGACGCGGTCCGATGAGGCTCATGTCGCCCCGTAGGACGTTGAGCAGCTGGGGGAGTTCGTCGAGACGATGGCGGCGAAGCCAGCGCCCCAAAGGCGTGACCCTGGCGTCGTCTCTGGGCGACGCCGTGAAGTCCGCCTCGGACCCGCGTTTCATCGTCCGGAACTTGAGCAGGCGGAAGGGCCGGGAGTGCCGTCCGATCCGGGTCTGGGAGAAGAAGACCGGGCCGCCGTCGCCGAGCGAGATCAGCATCGCAATGATGGCCATGGGAATGAGCCCAACGACCAGGCAGACGGCGGACAGCAGGCAGTCGAGAAGACGGTTCATCTCCGACGGCACCCAGGGGCGGCGAGTTAGGGTTCTCGGAGGGGTCGGAGGGGCCTCACAGTGAGGCTATGGCGTCGGTCGGGGTGGTGCAACCGGTTTCTGCCCACCCTTGACAGGGTCGCCGCGGGCGTTCACATTGGGGCCTACCGAGGACGGGCCATGAAAAAGAAGCTACTCATCGCGATCGGGATCGTCGCCGTCTTGGTGATCGTGGCGGCGGTCGTTCTGCTCGCCAACATCAACAAGGTCATCGAGAGCCGGCGGGGAGAGATCCTCGCGCGGGCGCGCGACCAGGTGGGGCGCGAGTTGAGCGTGGGGAAGATAGAGGCGGCGCTGTGGCCGCCGGTGGGGGTGCGGGTGAACGACGTCGTGATCGCGGACGACCCGGCGTTTTCGAGCGAGCCCTTCGTGCGCGCGAAGGACGTGACGGTGAGCGTTCGCATCCTGCCGCTCTTGCGCAAGCGCGTCGAGGTGAAGCGCTTCACGCTCAACGAGCCTTCGATCAACATCATCCGGCGCGGCGACGGGACGGTCAACTTCGCCTCACTGGCCGGCGGGGAAGCCGCACCCGGGGAGGCGCCGGCGGACGCGGACGCGCCCGCGCCGGCCGCTGCGATCCCGCTGGTGCTGGCCTTCGCCGACATCCGCGACGGCGTCGTGCACGTGGTGGACGAGACCAAGGGGCTGGACCACACGGTGCGCGACATCGACGCCTCGGCGCGCGGCGTGAGCCTTGAATCGGAGGTCTCGTTCTCGATCGCGGCGGCGGTGGTGGGCGAGAAGCAAGATGTGCGCGTCGAGGGGCGCGCGGGACCACTGGGCGAGCCGACGCCGGAGCGAGTGGCGGCCATGCCGCTCGCGATCACGGCGGAGCTGGGGCCGATGGACGGGGCCGCGCTCCTACGCCTGATCCCGCCCGCGCTGGTGCCGCGCGCGGTGGAGGGTGTGAGCGCGCGCGCGCTCACCCTGCGCGCGGAGGTGTCGGGCACGCCTGCGGCGCTGGCCCTGGAAGGGTTCGAGGCGCAGGCCGCGCTCTTCGGGGCGGAGAAGGCGAACGTGGTGGTCACGGCGTCGGCCACCGGGATCGACGCGCTCGATCCGGCGGTATCCCGTGAACGCGCCCAGGTGAAGGGGCGCGTGGAGGCCGGGCCCATCGATCTCGCCACGGTGCGCGACCTGGCGGGACGCGCGGGAATGGCGAAGCCCGGCTTCTCGTTGGGCGGTGAGATGTCGGGTGCGGCGGACTTCTCCATGTCGGCGGGGCGGCTCACGCTCGACGCGACGGTCGACGGCGAAAAGGCGGCGATCGCTTCGGCCGACGCCTTCGCGAAGCCGGCGGGCACGCCCATGCGCCTGAAGATGCAGCTGGAACTGGAGGGGCAGCAGCTCCTCCTGCGCGAGGTGGCGGTCGTGCTGGCGTCGCTGCAGGCGACGGTCCGCGGCGCGGTGGACATGGACCCGACGCGCCAGCACATGGATCTGGAAGTGGAGGTGCCGGAGACGGACGCGGCCGGCCTCGCCGCACTCTTGCCCAAGCTCGCCCCGCTTTCACCGGGCGGGCGGGTGCAGGCGCGCGTGCGCCTGAGCGGCCGCAGCGACGCCCAGAAGCCGCCGCTCATGGACGGCACGCTCACGCTCAGCGAGGTGACCGCGAAGCTGCCGCAGATGCCCCAGCCGATCACGTCGGCCAGCGCGACGATCGCGCTCAAGGGTCGCGGCGCGTCGGTGTCGGGGGCCAGCTTGCAGGTGGGCCACTCGGTCTTCCGGGTCGAGGGCGTGGCCACCGAGCTGCAACCGCTGCACGCGAACTTCCGGGTGACGTCAGCGGAAGTCCTCCGTGCCGACCTCACGCCGCCACCGCCGCAGAAGCCGCCGCGGCCGGAGGTGCTGCGCGAGGTCGCCTTCGACGGCACAGCCAGCGCGCCCGATCCCGAGCGCTTCGAGCTGCGCGGTACGGTCACCTCCGAGAGCGGGGTGCTGGCCAACATCGATTATTCCGACCTGCGCGCCACGATCCGCTCCACCAAAGAGGAGCTGGTGATCGAATCGTACTCGGCGCGCGCGCTCGATGGCACGGTGGAAGGGAAGGGAACGGTGAAGCCGGACCCGGTCAAGCCGTCCTTCTCTATCCAGACCAAGGTCTCGCGCGTGAACGTCGCCGAGTATTTCCGCTACAAGTTCCCGTCGCTGCCCAGGGTGCTGGACGGACGCGTGGACCTGGACCTCACCGTCGGCGGCAGCGGCAAGCAGTGGGAAGACGTGCGCACCACGCTCTCGGGCGACGGCGGCGGCACCATCGCGCAGGGCGTGCTGCACAACGTGAACGTCGCCCAGGCCTTCGTCGACGGCGTCAAGACCATCCCCCTCGTTCCCGCGGGCTTCGACCAGCGCCTGCGCGCCAAGTACCCCAAGCTCTTCGCCACTGACAACACGCTCTTCGAGAGCTTGGTGGGGCACGTGACCATCAGCGAGGGACGCGTCCAGTCGTCCGACCTGGTGATGGAAACGACCGACTTCACGGTGCGAGGCGCGGGTTGGCTCTCGTTCGACCGGCGCATCGACCTGAAGACCACGATGATCCTCTCGCAGAAGCTCACTCAGGATTTGATCGCGGAGCTCCCCGCGGCGCGCTACCTCACCACGCCGCAGGGAAGGCTCTTTACCGGCGACGCGGCGAGACCCAGGCTCGCGCTGGACACCCAGGTGGTCGCCACGCGCCTGCAGAAGGCGCTCGTCGACGAGGGCAAGGACGAGCTGCAGGACAAGGTGAAGGACCTCCTCAAGGGCATCGGAACCAAGAAGAAGCCCTGAGGGGCGGTTGCCTGGACGCGCGGCGGGCGGCGTGATATCTTGGGTCATGCCGTTCGATTTCCGACTCGAGGCCGCGTCCGCCGGCGCGCGCGCCGGCGTGCTCGCGACCGACCACGGGGCGGTGCACACGCCGGTCTTCATGCCCGTGGGCACGCAGGCCACGGTGAAGGCGACGCTGCCGGAGAAGCTCGCAGAAGAGATCGGCGCGGAGATCATCCTGGGCAACGCGTACCATCTGGTGCTGCGGCCCGGCGTGGACGTGGTCGAGCGCGCGGGCGGGCTGCACGCCTTCATGGGCTGGCCCCGCGCCATCCTCACCGACAGCGGGGGCTTCCAGGCCATGAGTCTGGCGGATCTGCGCAAGGTGAGCGACGAGGGGATCACGTTCCGCTCGCACATCGACGGCGACCTGCATCTCTTCACGCCCGAGTCGGTAATCGAAGCGCAGGCGCGCATCGGCGCGGACATCGTCATGAGCCTCGACTACTGCACGCCAATCCCGGTGGCGCGCGCCGAGGCGGAGCGGGCGGTGCGGCTCACCACCGACTGGGCGCGGCGGGGCCGCGCCGTGTTCGGGCCGCGCTTCGAGCGCGGCGGGTACGAGCGCGCGGTTTTCGGTATCGTGCAGGGCGCCGCTTTCGCCGATCTGCGCCGGCGCTCGCTGGAAGAGATCGTCGCCCTCGACTTTCCCGGTTACGCGGTGGGCGGGTTGTCGGTGGGCGAGGCCAAGGGTGTGAT
>JAOTVO010000129.1 GCA_029863355.1 Candidatus Krumholzibacteriia bacterium | reverse complement strand
CGCGTGCGGATGGACGCCTCGAGGTAGTGGGCGGTCTCCGAGACCCAGTACGACTGCGAGAGGTGCGAGTCGCACACACCCAGCAGGTAGAACGCTTCGGCGACCTCGTCCAGGTCGGTTGGATTCGCGGCCAGGTGGCGCTGCAGCAGGCCCGACGCGATCACGAAATCCGCCGTTCCGTGTCGATCCGCGGGGAAGATGTTGTGCGCGCGGGCGTCGCGGACGAGTCGCCGTGCGATGTCCATCTCAGCCCCGGCCGGGTCGACGTCCTGCATCTGCCGCAGGGTCCGGAGCCATTGCTCGAGGTGGCCCACGAAAAAGCGCGGGAGGTCGGCGCGCCCACCCAGGCGCTCCAGCGTGGCGATGGCGCGCGCGTAGTCGCCGCGCACGCGCAGGCAAACCTCCAGGTAAACAGTGAGCATCCCGCCCGACGCGATGCCCGTAGCGCTCTCCTCGGGGGAGGCGAAACGCGACTCGAGCGCCTCCAGCGCCGCGTCGAACTGGCGCGTCGCGAGTGCGAGCCGCACCCGCTCCTCGAAGGGCAACGCCGCGACGTCCTCGCGGCGCAACAACGGCGCGACGTCGGCATAGCGCCCGTCCGCGGGCAGCTTGGTGTGGCAGGCCACGCAGCTCTCGGTCAGGCGGCCGATAAGGAAGCGCGTGCCCTCGTACTGGCCCTGCCGGAAGCGCAGGATGGCCTCGTTGGCGTCGCGGACGAGCGACCAGCGCAGAAAGCCGAGGCTCTCGCCCAGCTCCAGGCCGTGCGCATCGAGCGCCTCGGCATTCTCCGCCAAGGCGCCAAGCGCGTCCAGCACGCCCTCTCGGCTCCCGGGGTCCTCGAAGCGGGCGCGGTCGAGGCTCAGGTCCAGCGCGATCGCGAGCGCCTCGTAGATCGCCCGCATCCGCGCGCGCGTTTCCGGCCGATCCGGAGGGGACACCGGTCCGGCCCACAGGCCCCCGGCAACGAGCACGAGGCCGACGCAGAACACCAGGCGCGCGGTGCGAATCACGCCCCGAGGCTAGACGGGATGAGGCCGCAATGTCAATGAATAAGCAGAGTTATGGGCCCGGCCGGACGCAGGGGCACGCCGCGGGAACCCCGGGACGCGCGCGCCCTCCCGTGGCCCCGTGGGGAGCGGTGGGGAGAGCCAACCGCCTGTTGGTACACGGATTGCAGATGCCGGCGTGGCGGAAACGCCGCGCGGCGGCGGGCCGGGGGAGCGGACCCGGAAGCCCGCCCCGCGCAAGGGGTTACAAAGTATGAAACGACTCCAGCATATTCTGCGCCGGCTGCGCCGTGCGACGCGGGGCCGCGTTCTCGCAACGGGACGCGCCCTTCGCACGCGCCGGTCCGTGGCCGGATTCACGCTCATCGAGATCGCGTTCGCGTGCGAGGTGATGATGCTGCTCTCGCTGGTCGCGTTCAGCGAGACACGCCGCCTCGAGAACCACGCCAAGATCGCGGCCTGCATGCGCTATCAAGGCTCGATCCAGCGCAACCTCTGGGCCATGTTCGCTTTCGACGGTGCCTTCCCGCCGGACATCGCGCCCGTGCTGGCCACGATGGCCGTGGGCGCCATCCCGCAGACCTACGACTACGCCCTCGTCGGGCCGGGGGCCGACCAGTACTACCTCCGCTGCGGGCACGACCACTCCTACGTGGCGGTGCTCTTCGTGGACAGCGGGGCCTATCTCCCTCCCAAGGCGATTTACGTCTTGGCCGCTGCTCGCGGGACCATCTAGGGCCCGCCGCGGAAACGGACCATTCGACGGCCGCCGCTCGCAGGCGGCCGTTTTTGCGTCCGGCCCGGGCCCCGCGATAGGGGCTGTACGCCCCGCCTCATGGCGTCTACAATGGACCTTCCGGCCGCCGCCACCCGCCTTCCCGCCGCCGACCGGCACGGCGAATAGCGCCGGCGAGCCGGTGTAGACGACGTAAATCCCTCCCCACCGATCGAATGCGAGCGAGGGACGAAACCCATGGGAACGGCTGGACGTATCAGCATGTATCCAGCCGCGCAACCCCGAACCGAAGGAGTGTCGAGCGATGAAGAGAGGACTAGGAGGGGCGCTCGCCCGTGGCGCCCTCGTGGCCGTGCTGGTGGCAGCTCTGTCGTTCGCGGGCGCCGTCGTGGCGACGGCCGGCGACTGGCAGGGCAAGGTCGTCACGGCCGACGGCAAGCGCACGGTCACCAATCCGGCGCTGGGCTTCAAGGAAGCGTCGACCGTCGCCATGGAGGAGCTGTGGCGGCTGGGCGGTGACAGCGAGGACGAGGAGGAGTTCTTCGGTGTGATCGCCGACATCGACATCGACGCGGACGGCCTTGTGTACCTCCTCGACTCGCAGATCGCGGAGGTGAAGATCTACACCAAGGACGGCGAGTTCGTCCGCTCCATCGGCCGTCAGGGCGAGGGTCCGGGCGAGTTTCGCTTCCCCAACGCGCTGTTCTTCACCGACGACGGCAACGTAGCCGTCGTGCAGACGATTCCGGGAAAGATCGTGATTCTCAGCAAGGAGGGGGATCCGCTCGGTGACCACCCGCTGCCCGAGCCGGAGGACGGCGGCTTCCAGATGCTGCAGGGCGCGTCTGCAGCCGGCGGCAACACCGTGCTCTTCATGAACCGCGACAAGTACGGACAGGCGGAGGGCTGGGCGCGCTCGAGCTTCCTGGTGAGCGTCGACGCGACCGGCAACGAGCTCGCGCGCTACGCCGACAAGACGCACGGTATCGATTTCGCGGCCCCCGTGATGGAGGACGCGCCCTTCGACACCTTCGAGCGCCGGTGGACGGTCGCGCCGGACGGCAAGGTCTACGCGTGTACCTCGTACGAGAATTACGAGGTCCACGTGTGGAACGCCGACGGTTCCCTCGACCGCGTGATCACGCGTGAGTACAAACACCGCGCGCGCACGGCCAAGGAGAAGGACTTCATGGCCAAGATGATGGGGTTCTGGGCGCAGCGCATCCCCAACTGCGAGGTGAAGATCCACGATCAGTGCAAGGACATCGAGAGCGTCTACGTGCGCGACGACGGCTCCATCTGGGTGCTCGGGAGCAACGGCGCCCGCGACCTGCCCGAGGGCACGCTCGGCGTCTTCGATCTTTACAATAAGGACGGCCAGTTCGTCCGCAACGTCACCCTGAAGGGACAGGGGGATCCCCTCGAGGACAACTACGTCTTCGTCAAGGATCGCTTCTACGTGGTGACGAGCTTCCTGCAGGCCGCCATGTCAGCGCAGGGCGTGCAGGACCTGTACGACGAGGAAGACGACGCCGAGCCGATGGCGGTCATCTGCTACAAGCTGGAAGGCGACCTGCTCGCGGCTCGTTAGCGCGGCGGTGACGCCCGCGCCGGCGCCGCCCGCCGCAGCGTGATGCTGCGGCGGGCGGCACTCCGCGCACTCTCATGCACAGGAGGCCTGCAGTGAGATTCGTGGCCAGTCTGCTTCTGGTCCTGGCGCTCGCCGCCGCCGGCTGCGGCGGTGGGGGAGATCGATCGGGTGACGATTCGACCGCCGTCGACCTCGCCGCCACGCGCTCGCTCGAAGCCGAGGCCGAGGACGTCGGACAGGGCGACCACCAGAAGCCCGACGAAGAGGAGGAACCGGAGCAGAGGCGCGAGAAGACGACGTCGGTCGACGCGGCGGTCGCCTTTCGCGGCGACCTCGTCATCCCCGTCGTTGCCGAGGGCATGCTCCGCGCCCGCAACTCCGCGGAGATCAGGGCCGAAATCGCCGGACGCGTGACCCATGTCACCGCCGAGGAGGGCCAGAGTGTACGACGCGGACAGCTCGTCGCGCGCATCGACGCCCGTGAGTACGAGGCGGCGGTCGAGGAAGCCCGGGCGCGCTACCTGCAGGCGCTGAGCCTTCTCTCCATCGAGGGAGACGACATCCTGTTCGAGGAGCTCGTGCAGGATCTCCGCGACGAGTTCACCAATCTCGAGCGGATGGAGCAACGGGGCCAACTCACACGGGAGGAGCGCTACGCGCGCGAGGTCCAGCTGGACGTACAGGCGATCCGCGACGGCAAATTCCGCTCCGAGGTCGCCGCCGCGCGCAGCGGGGTGGCCGAGTCGCGCTCCGCGCTGGAGCGCGCGCGCGTCAATCTCGAGCGCACGCAGATCCGAGCCCCCTTCGGCGGAATCGTCACCGGGCTCACGCTGAGCCCGGGCGAGTTGGTGACCGTCTCCCAAGGCGTCTGCACGATCGTGGACAACGTCCACATCGAGGCCGAGGTCGGCGTGCTCGAGGCGGACCTCGCCTACGTGGAAAAGGGCAGGCCAGTGCTGCTCGTTGTCCCGGCGCTTTCGCTGACCGTCCCCCTGACCGTCGACGTCGTGAGCCCGCAGTTCGACCGCACCACGCGCACTTGCCAGGTGCTGATCCGCCTCGAGAACGAAGGTGGACGCCTGCGCCCGGGCATGTTCGTGCGCGCGCAGATCGCCGGTGAGACGCACCGCGACCGGTTGCTCGTGCCGCGCGAGTCCATCCTCACGCGCGAGGGCCGCCCGCTGCTGTTCAAGGTGGAGGACGGGCGCGCGAAGTGGCTCTACGTCAAGCTCGGCGAGTCCAACGACTACCTGGTCGAGATCGAGAAGGTTCTGCAGGGCGGCGCGCTCGAACCCGAGGACGAGGTGGTGGTTTCCGACCACCTCACGCTCGCCCACGACGCGCCGGTCAAGGTGAGGAAGACCGTGCCCGCTAGCGATCCGTGGGTGGCGCTGGCCAAGAGCGACAAATGATCCGGCTCGCCATCCACCGCCCCATTGCCATCAGCATGTTCTTTCTCGCGCTGGTGCTCTTGGGCGTGATCTCTTACCGCCGCCTCCCCGTCGACCTCCTGCCCTCCATCACGTATCCGCGGCTCACGGTCACCACCACCTACGGCGCCATCCCCGCCGATGACCTCGAGCGCCTCGTCACGCAGCCGCTGGAGGAAGTGGTCACGGCGCTCTCCGGCGTGCGCCGCGTCACCTCGCGCACGCGCGAGGGAGTCTCCATGATTACCGTGGAATACGAGTGGGGCACGCAGATGGACTTCGCCAACCTGCACCTGCGCGAGGCTGTGGACCGGGTGGCTTTCCGCGAGGACTTTCCCGAGGACGCCGAGCGCCCCGTCATCTTGCGCTGGGACCCGACCTCGCGACCCATCTCAATCCTCGTGCTGCGCGGCGACGACCCCATCGCGCAGCTGACCGAATTCGCCGAGGAGGTGGTCAAGCCCGCGCTGCAGCAGGTGGACGGCATCAGCAAGGCCGAGGTGGTGGGCGGTTCGATCCGGGAGATCCTGGTGGAGCCGGATCCGCGCAGAATGTCCATCTACGGCATCACGGTGGAGCAGATACAGACGGCGCTCGCGCGCAGCAACATCTCCTTCCCCGGGGGCAAGATCAAGCAGGGGCCCCTGCAGATGAGCCTGCGCATCGAGGGTGAGTTCACCAACCTCGACGAGATCGCCGCCACCGACATTGTGCGGCCGGGTCAGTCGCCCATCCGCGTGGCCGACGTCGCCCGGGTCGTGGACACGGTGAAGGAGCTCGAAGGCGTCACGCTCCTCGGCGGCGAAGACGTGGTCTCGCTCCTCGTCTACAAGGAGCCGGAGGCCAACACGATCCAGGCGACGGCGGAGGTGGACAAGGCCCTGGAAGTGCTCGCCGAGGACTACGGGGCGTTCGCCTATTCCTACGTCTACCGCGACGCCGACTACGTGCGCGCCTCCTTCGAGGGGCTCCTGCAGTCGCTGCTCATCGGCGCGGGGCTCGCGTTCCTGGTGCTGTTCTTCTTTCTCGGCGACCTGCGCAGCCCCATCGTCGTGGGGCTGTCCATCCCCGTCTCCATCGTGGTGACGTTCGCCGCGCTCTACTTCGGAAAGGTGAAGCTCAACCTGATGAGCCTGGGCGGGCTTTCCCTCGCGGCCGGCATGCTCGTCGACAACGCGATCGTGGTGCTGGAAAACATCAACCGCCACCTGTCGGAGCGTCTCGGCGCCGGCAGGAAGAAGGAGGACCTCGCCGGGATCGCGGGGCGAAGGGTGGTGGCCGAGGCGGCCGAGGTGGGCACGCGCGAGGTGGCGCGAGCCGTGCTTGCGGCCACGCTGACCACGGTGGCCGTGTTCTTTCCGGTGGTCTACGTGCCGGGCATCGCGGGCGCGTTTTTCCGCGACCAGGCCCTCACGGTGACCTTCTCGCTGACCGTGTCGGTGATCGTGGCACTCCTGCTGCAGCCGATGCTCTCGGCGCGCTTGCTGGCCGTGCGCGTACGCGGGCCGCGCGGGCTGTTCCGGCTCTTCGGGCTGGCGTTCGGGCGTTTCGCCGACGCCTACCACGCAAGCCTCGAGCGCGCCCTCGGACGACCGCGCACGCTCATGGCCGTGCTCGTCGCCGGCCTGGCCGGCGCGGCGGTGCTGAGCCTCACGCTCGACCGCGGCTTCATGCCCGAGCGCAGCGCCGGCGACCTGCGCATCGAGCTCGAGCTGCCCACGGGGACGCCGCTGGAAGAGACGAGTGCCGCCGCCGCGCAGCTGGGCGACTGGATCCAGTCCGACCCCGCGGTGGCCACCGTGTTCACGCAGGTCGGCACCACCGAGCGCACCGTGTCCGCCATGAAGGACTACACCGCCCCCAACACGGCGCGCATGCGCGTCATCATGAAGCCGGGGCGATCGGCGCGGAGGGAATCGCAGCGGTTGCAGCGAGCGGTCGCGGAGCGCCTGCACGGCAGCCCCGACGTGCGCTACGCGTTCCGCGAAGAAGGCGTGGGCCTGGCCGAGATTCTCTCCAGCGGCGAGGCCCAGTTCTCCCTGGGTGTGATCGCGGACGATCCCCTGGAAGCGCTGGCCGCGGCAGAACGCGTTCTCGACGCGCTATCGTCGTCGCGGCGGCTGGGCGACCTGCAGGTGGACCGGGTGCTGGGCACTCCCAACATTGTCATTCACCTGGATGCGGAGGAGATCCTGCGCGCGGGCCTGGACCCCGACGCCATCGCGCGCGACTTGCGCGGGCGCATAGCCGGCGTGGAGGCCACGACGTTCAACGAGGTGGAAAAGCGCATCGACATCGCCGTGCGCTTCCCCGTGGACGAGCGCCGCGACCTCGCCTCGGCGGTGAACGCCTCCGTCACGCTGGCCGGCGGGGAGACGGTGCCGATGCGCCGCTTCCTGGAGGTCGCCGAGGAGCGGCCGGTGCGCGAGCTGACGCGGAGCAATCAGCGGCGCATGGTGACGGTCTCCGGGGCGCTGGCCTCCGGCTCGATCGAC
>JAOTVO010000127.1 GCA_029863355.1 Candidatus Krumholzibacteriia bacterium | reverse complement strand
ACCCCGGTCGGGCGAGCCGGCACGCCATCGAGCTCGCCGCCAACGGCGGCGACAGAGAAAAGCCGGCTCTTTACGAGCCGGCTTTTCCTGTAAGGCTGCGCAAGCCCCCACCTTGCATGACCCCATGCCGCCTTGGCGGCACTCTTGAGTATACTCACGTTGCGCGCCGCTGCAAGCCGCCGAGACGGCTCCGCTACTCACCGATGAACATCGCCTCGCGCGGCAAGTCCTCCGGAGGAAGCAAGCACAACGGACGGCCGTTGTAGCGCGCCAGCACGCCGAGGTAGAGCTGCTCGTATACGTGCAGCAGCGCCACCTCGTCGGTCCCTCCCGCTTCGGGGGCCTCGGTCTTCCCCAGGAGGAACGACAGGGGGTCGAACGCGCCGGGATTGAACCACCCCTTATGGGAGTACTCGACGACCTCGACCGGCTCGTCGGGGGCGATCCCCGCCTGTTCCCTCGCCATCGCAATCGCGGCATCGAGCCCGCCCACCGCGTCGACGAGCCCGTTGGCCACTCCCGCTTCGCCCGTCCACACGCGTCCCTTGGCCAGCTCGGCCACCTTCTCCTCGGAGAGATCCCTCGCCGCAGCCACTTTCGCGATGAACCGCTCGTACAATCCTTCCATCTCGGCGAGAATGCGCCGGCGTTCCTCGTCGGTGACGCCGCGGTACGGAATGCCGATGGGCAGCGGCAAGAAGGGCAACCGCATCTGCACGAAGAGGTCGGCGTGCTTGCCGGCGGACACCTGGTCGGTGTGCAGCCCAACCTTTTCGCCCAACCCTTCGTCCCACACCCAACCGCCGATCACGCCGATGGAGCCGGTAATCGTCGTCGGCTGGACGAGGATCTTCGTGCCGTGCATCGAAGCCCAGTATCCGCCGGAGGCGGCCACGTCGGCCTGCGAGACGATCACGGGCTTCTTCTCCGCACATTTGCGCACGCCCTCGGCCACGATGTCGGCGGCCAGCGGCGAGCCGCCGGGGGAGTTGATCCTGAGCACGACGGCCGCGACGCCGTGGTCCTTCGTCACGGCCTTGAGCATGCGATCGACCTGACGGGCGTTGTACCCGCTGTCCATCTCCGAGCCGCCGATGGCGTAGACCACCGCAATGCGCGGCGCCATGCCCCAGCGCCGGGACGGATACCCGTGCCGCGCCGTCGCGTCGGCGCCCATGAAGCCCTTGCGGCGGCCTTCCAGCTCGCGGACGACCTTGTCGATCTCGTCCCAGCGCGCGAGTTGGTCGACCATCCGCTCCTCCAGCGCCCGGTCGGGAAGGACGATCGTGACGTCGTCCACCCAGCGGTCGAAGTCGGACGGGTCGACACTGCGCGACGCGGTGACCCCGTCGCGGACCGTCCCGTACCACCCGTCGACGAGCGCCTGCCGCTGCTCGCGGTCGGCGGGCGACATGGTCTCGTGGCTCAGGACCTCGAAGGCCGACTTGTAGTCCTTGAAACGCCACTCCTCGACGCCCAGTCGCATTTTGGCCAGCATCTCCTTGGCATAGGTGCGGCCCAGGGCGTAGCCGGGTAGCATCATCATGCCCTCGGGATCCATGACCACGACGTCGGCCGCGCTCGCCACGAAGTACGTCGCCATCCCCGCCTCGTCGATATAGGCCACCACGTGCTTGCCCGCGTCCCGAAGGTCGAGGAGCTTCTGGCGCAGCTCCCAGGCCGTCCCCGTGGACAACCGCGCGCCGGACAGGTTGAGCGCTACGCCCGCTACCCGGTCGTCGGTGCGCGCGCCTTCCAGCGCGTCCAACAGCGCATAGAGCGTTCTGCCGCTGTCGAAGAAGCGATAGCGCGTGTGCACCACCGGGCCCTTGAGGTTCATCTTGACGTAGTAGGCGTCCTTGAACAGCGAGCCGGTGAGGCTGTTGCGCTCGGGGTAGCCCATGCGTACGCCCCAGTTGACGCCGGTGTAGGCGCCGCCACTGCTGTAGAAGGGCGCCACAGATCCGCGCAACTGGCCCGTGCCGGCCGCGCCGCCGAAGGTGTAGGCCACGCCGAAGGTGAAGCGCTCGTCGTCGAAGTATCGCCCCACGAGCTTGAGCCCCGCCGGGATCTCGAGCATGGCGCCGAGGCTCCACGGCGAGTCCTTCAGGGAGTATCCGCGCGGGTATTCGAGGTCGCCGAAAACGGTCAGTCGTTCGTCGCCCATCGGTCGCACGGCCAGGTCGAAGAGCCCGGCGACGTCGCGGTTCTCGGTGGAAAAGGCCCCGGCGATACCGACCGAGAGGTAGCGCGTGGGCCGGTCGACGACGCCGAGCTGCATCAGCGTCGTCCGCTTGAACTGGTCGGTGTCGCCGCGCGACCACCCGAGCGACAAGCCGGCGCTGTGCGCGGGCGAGCCCCCGGAGAGGGCCAGTCGGTAGTCGGTCACCGACAGCCTGCCGTCGCCTTCCGGTACGCGCGTGTGCTCGAATCCGAACCCGAGGTTCCCGAGGCCCGTGAACAGCCCCCAGCGGCTCAGGCCGGCGAGCGAGTCGTTCTCGGGATGGGAGGCGTAGAACTCCATCTCGCCGCCGGGCATCACGCCGTAGACGGCGGGGTTGGCAAAGCCACCGACCGCCGTGGCCCACGCCGACGGGCTGGTGAGGTTGAAATTGACCTGGTCGTAGTAGGAGGGAAGCTCGCTCGTGGCCGCCCACGCCGGTGGCACGGGCAGGAGCGCGGCGAGGGTCAACACGGCAGCCGACAGGCGCAGGTGGAAGCTGGACATGGCGGTTCCTTTCGCGTGATTCCTCGGTCTCGACGGATCGGCCGGCGTCGCGCGACGCGGCGACCATGTATGGGCTCCAGCATAACGCGGCGCCGCGCCGCTCGTCACGTCGAACCCCTGGCGCTTTGCACGGGCGCGGCGGTTGGTCTACAATACGGGTCTCTTGGCAACGGGTTACACAGATTCGCGCGCCCGCAGCGCGCCCCCTTCCCGCGGCCGACGGGTCCTGCTCGTCGCCGCGATGGTCGCGTTCTCGAGCGTCATCGCGCTCGCCGTGGGCGAGGTCTTGCTGCGGCTGATCCCCATTCCCGGGGTCGCTTACCACACCTACTACTTCGATGACCGCACCGGCGGGAAGTACTACCCGCGCACGACGGCGATCTACCGGAACGCCCGCGGTGACTTCGTCGAGCGCCGTGTCAACTCGTGGGGCTTCGCCGACGACGAGCACGAGACGGCGCCGGCGACCGGCGTCCTGCGCATCGGGTTCTTCGGCGACTCCTACACCGAGGCCCGTCAGGTGCCCCTGGAAGCGACCTTCGTGCGTCTGATCGAGGATGGCCTCAACGAGAGCGCATCCGCGTTTGGCGGGCGCGTCAACGGTCGCGGCGAGCCGGTAACGCGCGTGGAGACGCTCAACTTCGGCATGTCAGGGCGGAGCACCCTGCAGTCGTTCCTGGAGTACGAGCAGTGGGTTCAACGCGCCCACCTGGACGGCGTCGTCTATGTGTTCTGCGAGAACGATCCGGGAGACCAGATCGAGGTGATCAAGCGCTCGGACATCGTCCCTTATGCGGTCCTCGACGGCGATTCCTTCGGTGTGGACTACAGCTTCGTTGAGCGTTACGGTTACAAAAACTCGCACATGCACAGAACGTGGCAGTTCTTCAAGTCGAACTCGCTCGTGCTCAGCACCCTGGAAGGGCGCCTCAAGCTCCTCATGAAGCACGGCATCAAGATGAAGGTGACCGAGGAGGACCGGGCGGGCGGCCGTGGCGGGCGCGGGCCCAGGGGCGTGGAACCGTCGTCGTGGCCGTCGGACTCGCTGGCCACCCACGGCTGGGAGCTGTTCACGCGCGTGCTCGACGCGTGGCGCCGCGACACGGCGGGGCGCGGGCTGCCCCTGTGCGTGATCCCGATCCCGCGCGAAAAGGAAGTGGGCAAACCGATCGGGGAGCAGGATGCTTGGGCGGCGCGCGTCGGGTCCTGGTGCGCCGCGCACAGAGTGGCTTTCGTCGACCCCAACCCCGCGTTCGCCGCCGCTAAGGCCGGGGGGCATGAGCTCTACTACGACCACTTCACCGTCGATGGCCATCGCGCGTTCGCAGATGCGTTCATCCGGCAGTCCGTTGACTGGTTCGCCGCACGCGCGCCGGAGTGATCCGCGCGCGCTCACACGGAGGGTGGCATGAAGCTCTCATTTTTCGGTGCCGCGGGCACGGTGACTGGATCCAAATACTTGCTCTCCGTGGGGCGCAAGCGGATCCTGATCGATTGCGGTCTCTTCCAGGGCATCAAGACCTATCGCGAACGCAACTGGGCTGGCCCGCCGTTCGACCCCAAGAGTCTCGACGCCGTGGTGCTCACCCACGCTCACCTCGACCACTCGGGCTACCTGCCCGTGCTCGTCAAGAACGGCTACCGCGGGCCGGTGTACTGCACGACGGCCACCTGGGAGCTCTGCCGCATCCTCCTCCCGGACAGCGGCTACCTGCAGGAGGAAGAGGCCCGATTCCTCAACAAGAAGCAGCTCACCAAGCACACCCCCGCGCTCCCGCTCTACACGCAGGCCGAGGCCGAGGCCACTCTGAAAAACTTCGAGACGGTGCCCTTCGATACCGACCTGGAGCTGGGCCGCCACGCGCGCGTGCGCATGACGCGCGCCGGTCACATCCTCGGCTCCGCGTGCGTGCACGTGAGCGTCCGCGGGCGCAAGATCGTCTTCTCCGGCGACGTCGGACGGCCCGACGACCCGGTGATGCGCCCGCCCGTGCCCATCGCCCACGCCGATTACCTCGTGATCGAATCCACCTACGGCAACCGCCGCCACCCGCCGGTCGACCCCGAAGCGGTGCTGCGCGAGAACATCCAGCGGACGGTGGGGCGCGGCGGCACCCTGGTGATCCCCGCTTTTGCCGTGGGGCGCACGCAGACCGTGTTGCACCTCATCTCGCAGCTGCGCAAGCGCGGGCGGTTGCCCGAAGTACCCATCTACCTCAACAGTCCCATGGCCATCAACGCCACCGGCGTGTACTGCGCTCACGCCGGCGAGCACCGGCTCTCCGAGCGCTTGTGCGCCGAGACGTTTGCCGTGGCTGAATTCGTCCGCACCAAGGAAGCGTCCAAGGCGCTCAACACGAACGACGGGCCGGCCGTGATCGTGTCGGCCAGCGGCATGGCCACGGGCGGGCGCGTCGTGCACCACCTGAAGACGTTGCTGCCGGATCCCCGCAACACCGTGCTCTTCACCGGATTCCAGGCGCCCGGCACGCGCGGCGAAGCGCTCCTGAGCGGCGCCGAAGAGGTCAAGATCCACGGCGAGTACGTGCCCGTACGCGCCGAGATCGTCGAGCTCCCCAACCTCTCCGCCCACGCCGACTACCTCGAGCTGCTCGACTGGCTCGGCCACTTCGAGCACGCTCCGCGGCGGACCTTCATCACGCACGGCGAGCCCGCCGCCGCCGACGCCTTTCGTCACCACCTCATGAGCAACCTCGGGTGGCCTTGCCACATCCCGGAGCACAAGGAGACGGTGACCCTCGAATGACCCCCGCCGCTGCGCGCGTGAGAGTTCTGGTCGGCCTGTTTGTCGCGCTCGCTTTGCCCCTTACCGCCGTCGCCGACGGCGCGCTTGCAGAGGTGCCCGCCAACCCCGCGCTGCTCATCGAGTCGCTCTTCCGGTCGGCGCGGTACGACTCCGTACTCGCCGTCGTCGACGACGCGCTCGGCCGCGCCCAGGCGACGGGCGATTCCGTTCTCCTGGGCAGAATGCTCACGCAGCGGGGACGCGTGTACCTGATGACGGGCCGGCTCGCCGAGGCGGAGCTGGCGATCGCCACGGGGATCCAGATCGCCCGGTCGGTCCGGGACACGACGGGCTGGATGCCTGCGCTCACCTTCAAGGGGTACGCGCTCGCCAGCATGGGGCGCCTGGACGAGGCGGTGGCATGCTACGAGCGGCGCCTGTTCCTCGCGCGGCATGTGCGCTCCCTGCTGGACGAGGCGTGGGCGCTCACCAACACGGGCTACGTACGCCTGCAGCGCGGCCAGCTCGTCCACGCGCGGGAAGACTACGAGCGGGCAATCGCACTCTTTCGCCAGGGCGGGAGGACGGACCTCGAGCTTACGCCGCTCATCGGTCTCGGGCGCACGTTGAGCGCGCTCGGCGCTACGCATGAGGCCGGGCGCTGCTACCAGCGCGCGTGGATCGTGGCCCGCGAGATCGGAGACCGCGAGAACGAGATGTGGGCCACCAACAACCTCGGTGCCATCGAGTCCGTCACCGGCGACATGGGGCGTGCCCATCAATATGCGTCGCGAGCGCACCTGATCGCGAAAGAGATGGGCTACGCCCGAGGCGCGGTGGCGCCGGCGATCAACATCGCCACGTGGATCACCGAGCTGGGGGAATACCAGCGCGCCGCGGAGATCCTCGCCGAGGCGCGCGAGCTGTGCGAGCGGACGGGCAGCCGGGAGTACATCGCTAAGCTGGACTATCAGCGGGCTAGTTTGCTGCTCGCCCCCCGGGAGCCGCGAGCGGCGGCGGCCGAGTTCCGCCGCCTGTTGCGGGAGGGGCGCCTCGACCCGCTCGACGCGGACTACGCCCGCATCGGGCTGGCGGTCGCGCTGGCGGCCGCCGACAGCGCCCCCGCGGCGATCGAGCTGCTCGAACCGCTCCTGGCGAGCGGCCAGCCGTGGCATGCGGAGCCCGAGATGTCGGCCCATCTGGTTCTTTCCCGGTTGCTTGCGCGACAGGGTGACTACGCCGCTTCGCTGGTGCACGCGACGCGGGCCCGCGAGGCAGCCGACAAGCTGGGTTGGAGACGGTTCGCGGTCTCGGCGCGGCTGCGCGAGAGCGCCAGTCTGCGCGCGCTGGGTAGGCGCGAGAAGGCGCGCGTATCGCTGGCCGCGGCCCTCGACAGTCTGGAGGTCGCCCGGGGCGTCGTGCGAAGGGCCGAGTGGCGCGAAGCATTCGGGCAGGGTCTCACCGGCGACGTCTTCGACGCGTGCCAGGTACTGTTGGAAGAGCCCGAATCGATACCGCGCCCGGCGCGCGAGCGGGTCTTCTTCGATACCATCCAACGCTTCAAGGCGCGCACCCTGGCGGAAAGGATCAGCGAGCCGCGCGCGGGCGCCGTCCCCTCCGCTGCCGCTTCAGCGCGGCCGCCGGGGCTCGAGCAACTGCAGGCGGATGTGCTCCGCAACGACGAGCTGTTCATCGACATCGTGGCGGGGCCGGTGGCGTCGTATCTGTTCGCCATAACATCCGACTCGCTCCGGCTGGTGCCGCTGCCCGGCAGCGGTTCGCCCCTCGCGCCGAGGGTGCAGACA
>JAOTVO010000400.1 GCA_029863355.1 Candidatus Krumholzibacteriia bacterium | reverse complement strand
GTCCAGGCCGATCCGTGTCTCGGCCTTTTCGATCCACGTGTTCTGCATCGGGAACATCAGCTGCACGCCGAGCCCGTAGTTGACGCTGCTCTTGTCCAGCGCGTCGTCCAGGCTCCCCCCGCCGACCAGCACGAAGCCCAGGTCCGCCGCCGAGGGCGTCGACAGCACGTACCCCAACTTGCCGTAGGGACGGATGATGGTCGCGCCAACGGCGTGGGCCGAGGCGATGACCAACAGTGCGCTGATAGCGCTCGCGATCAGGCTACTTCTACTCATAAAAACGCTCCTTTCGACGGGTCTTGTTGACACGACTCCGCTCGTGTACGCTCCTGCGTCGTATGGCGCAGGGCATCTCCACCATCGTCATCTGCCACAACGAGGCGCACAACATCGTGCGCTGCCTCGAGAGCTGCCGGCCGTTCTCCGACGAGATCATCGTCGTCGATTCGCTCAGCACCGACCGCACCGTGGAGCTGGCGCGGCCGCTGGCTACGAAGGTGATCGCGCACGACTGGCTCGGCTACGGCCGGCAGAAGCAGCTCGCCCTCACGTACGCCACGGGCGAGTGGGTCTTCTCCATCGACGCCGACGAGGAGGTCTCGGCGGCGCTGCAGCGCGAGATCGCCTCGCTCGACTTCGCTCACGACGGCTACTGGATGCCGCGCCGCCCCTACTACCTCGGGCGCTGGATCCGCCACTCGGGCTGGTACCCCGGCTACATCCTGCGCCTCTTTCGACGCGACCGCGGGCGTTTCACCGACGAGACACTGCACGAGCACGTGATCGTCGAGGGGCGCACGCGCAAACTGCGCGGCGATCTCCTGCACTACTCCTACCGGAGCGTCTCCCACCATCTCGAGAAGATGAACGACTTCACCACGCTGGCTGCGCAGAAGATGTTCGACCAGGGCCGTCGCGCGCGCCTGCGCCAGATGACGGTCACGCCCGTGCTGGAGTTCGGCAAGGTCTACATCCTACGCCGGGGCTTCCTCGACGGCTTCGCCGGACTGGTGATCTCGCTGTTGCACGCCTACTACGTGTTCCTCAAGTACGCGAAACTGTGGGAGCTGGGTCAGCGCGCGAGCCGTTGACGCACGCCTACTCGCCTCCATGTTTGACGACCCCACTCGTCGGAAGATTGGACACGCCGGCGGGCCGAGAATCACAACGCGAGTGTCAAAAGGGAGTTAATCGAGTCGGCACTAGGACAATCGCTGGCTGGCGATGACCGCGAGCAGCTGATCGACCACGCGCGGCCACGCGTAGCCGCGCACGTGCGCCAGCGCGGCCTCGCGCAGCCGCGCGGCGAGCGCCGCGTCGGAGGTGAGCGCCTCGAGCCCGCGGCGCAGGAAGAAGGGATGCCGCAGCGGTACCACCCACGCCGTCTCGTGGTGGCGCGCCAGATCCCGCGCGCCCGAGCGCGTGCACACCACGGGTGCCCCACACGCCATGGCCTCGGCCACCGTGTTGGCCCAGCCGGCGCGCTTCTCGGCGCTCACGAAGACATCGCACGACGCGTACAGACGCGCCAGATCGGCCTGCGCCAGGTTGAGGTGCCACTCGTGCGGCGCCCTGCAATGGAAGCCGTCGCGCGGGTCGCGCTCGTTGCCGGGGCCCACGTGGTCGAAGAGAACGAGACGCACAAGCCTGCCGCCGGCGCGCCGCGCGAACGATTCGACCGCGCGCACGACCAGGCCGAGCCCCTTGCGCCGCCGCGACGCGCGCCCGTAGGCGAGAATGCGCACCTCATTATCATCGCGCGCGATCGCGCGCGGCTGGAAGGTGTCGGGGTCAATGCCGCCCACCACGCGGTGCGCGTTCGCGCCATAGCGCCGGCGCAGGTAGCGGTGCATGCCCTCGGAGTTGGCCAGGAGCGTCCAGCCGCCGCGCACGATGCGCCGCTCGTCGGGAATGCCCTCCAGCACGAAGTAGAACAGCTTGAGGTCGGCGGGCGTGTCCTTCACGCGCGCGTAGAGCGGCGGGTCGTTGCAGAGGAGCACCTGGTGGCGCGCGCCGGCGAGCGCGTCGAGCGCTCGCGTCTGGCCTGCGAAGGGGAGCCACTCGGGCGCCGCGCCGCCGGGATGGTAGAGCGTGTAGCGGTGGCCGCGGCGCACCAGCTCGTTGCCGATCTCGATGAAGCGGCGCACGCCGCCGAACACGCCCACGCCGGGCACGACGGCGGCGATGTCGTATGTCACGGAGTCGGCCATGGCGTCCTTCGCTGCGCACACGGTACGCGAGGGGGCGGGGGGTTTCAAGTCGCAAGCGCGCCGTACCCGTGCTACCATGCGCGCGCATGTGCGGGATCAGC
>JAOTVO010000002.1 GCA_029863355.1 Candidatus Krumholzibacteriia bacterium | reverse complement strand
CACGTCATCGGGGGAAACCGGCGAGACGCGCTCAGTGAGCACGGCGAGCACCGCGCCCTCCTGCGCGCACGCGAGCGCCTCCACGCAGCCGTCGCCGGCCAGGGCGCGCGCCGCGGCCAGGCGGAAGGCCACCGTGGCCGTGGCATGACGGCCCAGCGAAGCGGCTTTGCAGCGCCACATCGCGTAGCGCCGCTCGCTGACCAGGTCGACGCAGCCTGTTACCTGCCATCCCGAGACGGCGAAGTCCTCCCCGTCCCGCTCCAGGTTCTTTCCGAGTGCAATGGCGTTCATATCGGCCCCAATCGTAAACCAGCTTGACGCGTCAAGTTATTTTACCAAATGGGGCGTCAAATGCAAGGGGGTCGGTGGTGTGGCGCCTGCAGTCGGGGTGGACCGGTGGGGGGAAGCCGGCCGCAACCCTAGATGAAATAGAGGATGCGGCCGCAGCTCTCGCAGGTCATGACGGCGTGCTTCTCGTAGCGGAACGAGGTAGGCACCTTGGCGAAGCAGCCGGTGCAGAGTTCGTTCACTACCGGCACCACGGTGCGCTCGTAGCTCCCGGAGACGCGCTCGTAGCGGTTGAGCAGTTGGGGGCGGATCTGGGCGGTGATTTTGTCGCGCGCGTTCTTCAGCTCGCCGACGTTGTCCATCTGGAAGCCCATGTCCTTCAGCTCGGCCGCGGTCTTCGCATCCTGTACCTCCTTGATCATGTGGTCGAGGTCCTGGAGGGCCACGAGCAGCTTCGCCTGGTCCTTCGTTTCCGTCACGCGGTCACCTGCTCGAGCACGTTGCGCAGCTCGGCATAGTCCTTTGCCGCCAGAAAACGCTCGCGCACCGCGTCGTCCTTGATGAGGTTGACGATCTGCCCCAGCACCTGCAGGTACAGGTTGTCCTTGTCCTGGGGCGGCGCGATGATGAGGAAGAACAGGTGGGTGGGCTCTTTGTCCATTGCGTCGAAGTCGACGCCGGCGGGTGATCGTGCGAACACCAGGGAGAGGTCGCGCACGGCGAGTGTGCGTCCGTGCGGGAAGGCCACGCCCTGAGCGATGGCCGTGCTGCCGAGGCTCTCGCGGTTGAGCAGCATCTCCAGGATTATGTCGCGATCCTTGATGCGATGCTGAGTACAGATCGCATCGACCATCTCCACGAGCGCGTCGCGTTTGCTGGGCGACGTCAGGTCAAAAATACAGAGAGGTTCCTGGAAGTAGGAAGCGAGTCCTTGAGCCGCCATGTGCGAATCGTGTCCCTGTGAGGGTCGTGAGCGCCGGTCTTGACGTCGCCCCGAATCCCCGCCTGGAAAATACCAGACCGCGGCGCTATGCTCAACCGCAGTCCGCGCCCGGAAGCCGCCCGGGCGCGCCCGCCAACGCCGCAGGATCGAGCGTAACCGATCCGAGTGGATTATGCAAGGTCGAGTGGAGAAGTGTCTCGTCGTCCGCGTCACCGGGGGAGAGGTCTGGGTCGACCTCGGCGGCCGACTCGTGCCCTGCGCGCTGCGGGGCCGGATGCGCCGAGGCAATGGGACCCGCGTGGTCGCGGGCGACCGCGTCACCGTGACGCCCCCCGCCCGGGAGGGAGAGACCGGCGCCATCGAAGCGGTGGAGAAACGGGCCTCCCTGCTCTCGCGCTACGTGGACCGCGGGGAGAGCGAGCGGCCCATCGTCGCCAACGTCGATGAGCTCTTCGTCGTGGCCACCCTGACCTCGCCCCCCCTGCGCCACGCGTTCGTCGACCGGCTCCTGGCCTCGGCCGAGCTGGGGGGCGTGCGCTCGGCGGTCATCCTCAACAAGATCGATCTCTGCGACGCGGGGGACGTGGCGCCGTTCGCGGCGGTCTACGCGGCGTGCGGCTACCCGGTCCTGCCCACCAGCGCCCGCACGGGCGAGGGCGCCGAGGCGCTCGCGAGCCGCCTGGGCGGCGGCGTCTATGCCTTCGCCGGCGCGTCCGGCGTGGGCAAGAGCTCCCTGTTGATGCGGCTCGACCCCGGGCTCGATCTCAAGACGCGGGAGCTGGGCGAGCGCACCGGGCGCGGGCGCCACACGACCACGTTCTCCCAGCTCTACAGCTTCAGCGGCGGCTGGCTCGCCGACACACCGGGCGCGCAAATGTTCGGCTTTCCGGGGCGCGACGCGCTCGAGCTGGTGGGGTGCTTCCCGGAGTTCGCCGGCCCGGGGGGGCATTGCCGGTTCAGTCCGTGCACGCACTCACACGAGCCGGGGTGTGGTGTGAAGGCGGCGGTCGAGCGGGGCGAGATTCCCGCCACGCGCCACGAGAGCTTCCTCCAGATACTGGGCGAGATCGAGGAGCGGCGCCGCCGCCGGGCGCGCTGAGCGAGCAATGGGGCTGGTCAAGCGCATGGAGCGCAAGGGCAAGGGGGCCCTGATGCGGGGGATCGGCGGCATGCTGCGCGTGCCGAGGATGTCGGCCGAGGAGGTGCGCGCCACGCGCTTCGAGAGCGTCCTGCTGGTGCGCCAGCACCATCAGATGGGCGACATGATGCTCGCCATCCCCGCGCTGCGTGCCATCAAGGAGACCTATCCGGCGGCGCGCGTCGGCGTGGTCACCTCGACCATCAACGGCGCCGTCCTGAAGAACCACCCCTACCTAGACCGCGTGTTCACCTACGACAAACGCGACCCGCTGGCGACGCCTCGCCTCGTGCGCGCGATTCGGCGGGAGCGCTTCCAACTGGCCATCGCGCTGCACACGGTCTCGTTCTCCTTCACCACCCTGATGATCGCGGTGCTCTCGGGGGCGCGCGTGAGGGTGGGGTCGACGTCGCCGGACGTCGGCGACCTGGCCGGGAGTTTTCTCAACCTCACGCTCCCGCTGCCGTCCCCCGCGGAGTTGGAGACGATGAACGAGGCCGAGCACAACCTCTACCCCCTGCGCGCCATCGGCATCCAGACGGATGACATCTCGCCGCTCATGGTGCCGGCGCCCGAGAGCGAGCGCTGGGCGGAGGGCTTCGCCGCCGAATGCTGGACGGAGGGGACCGTGCGACTGGTCGTGCACCCGGGGGCGGGCAAGGAGGAGAACATCTGGCCGCCGGAGCGCTTCGCGCAGGTGGTCGACGGCGTGGCGCGCCTGCGACCGGTCAGCCTGGCCGTGGTGGAGGGGCCCCGCGACGCCCCTGCCGTGGCGGCGTTCCGGGCGGCTTGCGGGGTGAGCGCCCGTGTCGCGCGCGCGCGGCCCATCGGCGACATCGCCGCACTCATGCAGCGCGCCGACCTCGTCGTGTGCAACGATACCGGCGTGATGCACGTCGCCGTGGCGGCCGGCGCGCGCACGCTGGCCGTGTTCGGCCCCACCGATCCCGCGCGCTGGGCCCCGCGACGCGACAACCTCCACGTGGCCCGCGCTGCGGACGGTCGGCTTGCGTCGGTCACCCCGGAACGCGTGGTGCGGAAGGCAGCCGTGCTCCTGGGTCTAGTAGCGCTCGCTGAGGACGATCTTGAGCGGGAGGGTCTTGTTGGCCTCGACGGTGACCTCTGAGCTCCACGCGAAGTAGCCCGTCTTCTTGATCGTGAGCAGGTGGCGCCCCGCCTCGACCTCGATGGGCCGCATTATGGGCGTCACGCCGACGAGCGCGCCGTCGATGTAGAGCTCCGCCCCCTCCTGCGTGGCCAGGCTGATGGTGCCCTTGAGCTTTCTCAGGGTGACGCTGCGGCGCGACAGCTCGCCGTTTACGATCTTGATGACCTCGGAGTAGCTCTCGTAGCGCGGATGGCGACACTCCACCTTGTGCTCGCCGGCGCCTAGCGTCAGCTTTAGGGCGGGCGGCGTGTCCCCCTGATAGACGCCGTCGATGTAGATCTCGGCCGAAGGGTCGGCGTTGATCGTCAGGTATCCCAGCCGCGGTTTCGGCTTGGGCGTAGGCTCCTGCCTCGGAGCCGCCCGCTCCTGGGTGGGGGTGGCAGGCGGCGGGTCGGAAGCGGGTGCGGGGTCCTGCTGCGCCGGCGCCGCGGTCTTCTTTTCCGGCTTTGCGGACGCAGCGGCCGGCACCGGCTTCGCCGTGTCCGGCCGCTCGGCCTCGGCCAGCGCGTCCAGGTCGAAGTGGAACACGTTCGGATCGGCCTGGCTGGCTGTCTGCACGCCCCTCGCGCCCCTCTCTCCGCGCAGCAAATCGAGCAGATGCGGGTTGGTGAGCACGGCCGCGGTCCCTACCGCGAGCAGCAAGAAGACCAGGACCGCGGCGAATCCGCCGGCGGACCGTTTGCGCCGGCGCGATTTCGCCGGCATCATCGGCGAGGGGAGGACCTGCGTCACGGTCTGCTTCTGCAGCAGGACGCGCAGGTTGGCAGTCGCCTCGTTGAGCCGCTCCAGCCCGAAGTAGTCGAGAATGGTCGCGCGAAACTCGCGCGCGTTCTGGAACCGGTCCTCGCGGTTCTTGGCCAGCGCTTTTTTCGCGATGGCCTCGACCTCGTCGGGGATCTCGGGCACGAGATCGCACATGTCCGGGATGTCCCTGTTGATGATGTTCTGGATCACGCCCACGTAGTTATTGCTGGCGAAGGGCTGCCGGCCCGTGAGCAGCTCGTAGAGCACCGTGCCCAGTGAGAACAGGTCGCTGCGCTGGTCGACGCTTTCGCCGAAGGCCTGCTCGGGCGACATGTAGAGGGGCGTGCCCAGGATGGCGTTGTCTGCGGTGTGCGACTGCACCGACTGCGTGAGCTTGGCCAGGCCGAAGTCGGTGATCTTCGCCTTTCCGTAATCCGTCAGCATGATGTTGCCGGGCTTGATGTCGCGGTGGACGATACCCTTGGCGTGCGCGTGTTCGAGCCCCATCAGGACCTGGTACACGACGGCCAACGCGAGGTCGTACTTGACCGGACGCCACCTCTCGAGGATGTCCTTGAGGCTCTCGCCCTCGACGAACTCCATCACCATCTGGTAGCAGTCGTCCACGAGGCCGAAGTCGATCACGTGGACTATGTTTTCGTGGTCGAGGGAGGCGGCCGCCTTGGCCTCGAGAATGAAGCGGCGCGTGAAGTTCTCGTCCTCGGTAAGGTGCGGGTGGAGCCGCTTGACCGCGACGATACGGTCCAGCGAGGTCTGGACCGCCTTGAACATCACCGCAGTGCCACCAGAGGCCACGGTCTGTATGATCTTGATGTTGCCGCTGTCCTTCACGCTCTACCTCGCCAACAGCAGACGCTCGGCAAGATACGACGGGAGCCCTTCGGAGAGGATCTTCTCCTGCGACGACGTGATGTCGTAGGGCACGCGAAGGAATTCCAGCGTAGCCGTGTCCTCGTCTAGCAGCACCATGCAGGCGTCGGGGTTGTTGTCGCGCGGCTGGCCCACGGAGCCGACGTTGACGAAGTAGCGGTAGCGGTCCTCGAGGTGGATCTTGGTATCGCGGACCACTTCCATGCGGCCCGTCTTCGAGCTCATGCGCACGAGCACGGGCAGGTGGGTGTGACCGACAAAGCAGAATCGTTGTCCAATTTGGCCGAACACCTCGGCCACGTCCTCGAGCGTGCGGATGTAGTGGAACTCCATCGGCTCGATGGGCGAAGCGTGCGTGAAACAGTACTCGCCGTCTATATACTGGAGAGGCAGGTTGGACAGCAGCTCGCGGTCCTCGCCGCTCAGTACGTTGCGCGTCCATTCGATGGACTGCCTGGCGATGGGATTGAAGTCCTGGAACGGCACCACACCGGCGACGGCGAGGTCGTGGTTGCCGGCGAGTATCAGGTTCGAACGGTCACCGAGCGCATCCAGGCAGGCCGAGGGGTCGGCTCCGTACCCGACGATGTCGCCCAGGCACATGAGCTGAAAGGGCTCGAGTCGGTCCGCGACGTCGAGGGTGGCTTGCAGCGCCTCGAAGTTGGCGTGGACGTCGGAGATGAGCAGGTAGCGCATTAGCAGCCTCCGCCAGCGGCGTCGATTTACTCGTGAAAAATGAACGCCTCGTTGCCAATCCGTATCTCGTCGTTGTCCTTGAGTTCCACTTCGCGCACGGGCTTGCCGTCGACGGTGACCTTGCGCAGGCCGCCGACCTTGCGCAGCACCACGCGATCGTCCACGCGTACGATCTCCGCATGCCGCTTGGCAACGAACAGTCCGTCGATCGCGATGTCGGCCGCGATGTCCTTACCGATGGTGACGGTGTTCGTCTTGATCTCCACGATGCGGTCGCCGTACTCCGTCTTGATAACGAGGTGGGGCGGCCTCCGCATCGCGGTCAGGCGCTGCGCTTGCGCCGCGGACGACGCGTTGTTGGGGTTGATGATCATGGTCTGGTCGAAGCCCTGAATCGTCTCCTCGGCGGGAACGGTCTGCCCGCCTTGCCGGCGGAACACGATCGTGTGCTTTCCGATGGATATGGTGTCGCTGTCCTCGAGTCTGGCGCGGCCTATCTTCTGCCCGTTGAGCACGGTGCCGTTGAGGCTGTCGCAGTCGCGTACGTAGTACTGGCCCTTCTCCTCCTCGAGTAGAGCGTGGAGCCTGGACACAGCCAGATTGTCGATGACGATGTCGTTGTCGGGCGTGCGCCCTATCCGCAGCTCGGGCTTGTCGAACACCCAATGGTCGACTTCCTTGCCCTTGAAGCGCAGGCTGACCATGGGCGGCTTGGACAGATAGAGCTCCTCGAAGCGGCCGGGGAAGGAATCGGGGACCGTCTTCGCGTCCGCGGCGTAGGAGACGAGCATGTCCTCGTAAAGGCTGATGGTCAGCGGCTGATCGGCCGAGATGGTGTAAATCCTGACCAGGAACTCGTCGCGGAAGCTCGCTTCCCGCGGCAGGGGCACGGACGCCTCGTGACAGAGCGCGGCGACCTTGCCCTTTTCATAGCGCAGGATGGCCATGAAGTTCTCGCGCGAGGCGCTGACGATGCAGCTCTTGCCCTCGGCTTCGATATTGTCGAGCAGCTCGTCCAGATCGAGCAGCGACGTGAGCACGCGCAGCACGGGCTTCTTCTGGAACATGATGAGCAGCGAGTGCAGGATCTTGCTGTTGACCTCGTAGAGGTTGATCTGGGGGAAGTTCATGTGGTTGGAGCCCAGCAAGAATTCGCGGATCGTGGTGTCCCCGAACTGCCCCGACTCGATCGCTCCCGCCGCATAGATCTGCCGTTCGCGGAGAAACAGAAAACGCTGCTGCGCCCCGTCGAAAACTTCTACGCAGGTCGGGCTCTTCGCGCTCATCGCGAGCGCATTGTGCATGACCTCGTTGAGCTTCGCCTTGGAGAAGTCGTCGAAGGCGCCGACGACGGCGATGTGTGGGATCAGCGTTCTCACGTTTGCCCCTCTACGTTTTGCGGTGGGCGCAGAACGGCGCCGCGCGGGATCATCGTCCGTTGCCGGGGGGGCAAGTTCCATGCCACGGACCGGGGGGTGGCGTGTTCGCGATGGCCGCGCAACTTGTTGTGGAATTAGGGTGCTGCGCGATCGCGCTCGGGCCCGCGCGGGCGCGCTTCACGGCGTCAATGCAAAGTGTGCGCGCGCCGGTCGCAATGTGGACGACGGACGCGCGACGTTGCGCGCGAGGGCGCATCGGCCGGCGCTGTGGCGCGCGGTTCCGTATCACTCCTTGACGTACCGCGGTCTTTCGTGGTAAAATGTTCCTCTACATTTCGCAGGGGCAAACCCCATGAAGTGCGCAGCCACCAGCAGCAAGAGGAAGAGCGAGCAGTCCACTGCACGGCCACCGGCCAGCGGTGGCTTCGCGCTTTCTAGGGAAAGGGGGACTCGAGTTTGCGTCAATCTGGTAAGGTGAAGTGGTTCAACGAGGCGAAGGGATATGGCTTCATCTTGGCGGAGACCGGAGACAAGGACGTATTCGTCCATTACTCCGAGATCCAGGCCGACGGATACAGGACTCTCGCGGAGGGGGAGCAGGTCGAGTTCGAGCTGATCGAGGGGCCGAAGGGGCCGCAGGCCCGGGGGGTTCTTCGCGACGGCGCGGCCGCGCCGGGCTCGGCGGAATCGGTCGGCTAGCCAGTCACCTCGTGAGCCAGGTGCGTCGCTCGCGGGCTGTAGAGTGGGTTTGCAGCCGGCGAGCAGCGCGCAAGGCTTCAAAAAAAGTGATCCCCGCGCCGAACGGCGCGGGGATCGCTCTTTCTGCCCTGGATGCGACGGCGCGGCGCCGGGCGCTACTCGCTACTCCCGCTCGAGGCGCTTGAGGTTGCGGATCGCGCGATCGTTACCGGGATCCAGCTCCAGCGCCTTCTCCCATGCCTGCCGCGCCTCTTCGCGGTTTCCGATCTTGAAGTACGCGTTGCCCAGATTGGTGTAGGCGGAGCTGCTGCTCGCGCTACGACCGAGGGCCTCGTTGTACATCTCGATCGCTTGCTCGTACTTCCCCTGGCGATAGAACACGTAGCCGAGGTTGTTGTACGCGGCGTGCAGGTCCGGGTTCAGATCGATGGCTTGCCGGAATGCCTCGCTGGCCTTGTCCTCTTCACCCAGCTCGGTGTAGACCAGACCCAGGTTGTTGAAGGCCTCGGCGAACCTGGCGTCGCGCGCTACAGCCTCCACGAACTGGTCGCGCGCCCGCTCGAGGTCGCCGTTGTGGAAGCTCGTCACGCCGAGGTTGTTGAACTTCTTCGCTTCCTTGCGACGGGAACGCGCCGCTTCGTCCCCGTGGCTGCGCTGAGCCGACTCGATGAGCTCGATGGCCTCGCCCTGGCGCTGCTCGATCCCTTCGATCCGCTTGAGCCAACGCTCGTCGTCGCGCTGCATATCTTGCACGCGTGCATCCATGGTTTCACGCCAGCGGCGCATTTGATCTTCCAGGCGGCGGTGCGCATCGACGATCGAGTGCAGCGGCGTGGTGAGGGCGTCGATACCCGCGCTCTTGCCGCGGTCGCCCTCCAGGGCGCGCGCGACCGCCTTCTCCACCCGCTCGTGCACCTTGTCCACCTCGGACACGGAGCTCTCGAGCTTGCCCATTCGTGAGGATAGCTTCTCGGCCTGCTCGCGCAGGGAGCGCATGCTGTCCTCGAGGTTCATGACCAGCTCAGAGACCGTTGTCGAGAAGTTGTCGATGCCCTCCTCGCGCGACTCAACCACCGCATGCAGCTTGGCGAGGTCTTCGCGGATGTTCCCGAGGGTGCCGTCGTCGCTCGGCTTGGCCGACTTCTCCACGACGCCGTCGATCTTCTTGGCGATGTCGGAGAACGAACGCTCCTGCTTCTTCTCCGTCTCGCCGATGCTCGCGATGAGTTCGGACACGCTCTTGGTCTGGAACTTCCAGAACTTGTCGAGCTCCTTGGTGACCGTGGCGGAAGTCTTGTCGTCCGACTTCTTGTCGGACTCGGCGGGGCCCTTTGCCTGTGCCTCGACCTTAGCGAAGATCGCGTCGAACATGCACGCGGAGCCCTTGCTCTGGTAGAAGCGGCAAGTCTCCCGGAGGCAGAACAGCGGCGAGGTCTCCTCCTCGCCGGTCTTCGCACGCGACGTCCTGGCCTTGGTCTTCTGCTTCGTACCTTTTTCGTTCGGCGCCTTCACGGCCACGGCTGTGTTGCTGTCGCCGTCGTACCCCAACACCACGACGCTGCCGGTGGATTTGGAGGGAGGTGCGGCGTCGGCATCGGTCTCCTTGGCCGGAGTAACCTCCAGGATGTTGGTTCCGTCGTCACCGATCATGTGCGAGATGAATGGACAGATCTTCATGACTCTCGCTCCTTGCGAGTTACAGGTCGGTCGTCAGGGACGTCGTCTTCTCCAGCACGAGCGCGTCGCCGCGCTGGTTCTCGAGGTGCTGCTGGCGGTTCTGCTTCGCCAGCCGATCGATCTCCTCGCTTCCGGGATAGGTCTCGAGGAGCTTGGAAAGCGTGTCTTGGGCGGCGCCGAAATCGTTCATCATGCGCTGGCTGGCCGCCACTTTCAGCCCTGCCCGACGGCCGAGATCTCGGCCGCGCGCGGCGCCCTCGACCGCGGCGAACAACGCGAGCGCCGCGGCGGGACGGCTGCACAACAGGTGGTGCTCGGCGCGGTAGAAGTCGCGCTCCAGGGACTGGTCGTCGTCTTCGGGCTCGAACTCGACCAGCTCACCCAGCGCATCCACGCGCTCTTCTTCGATCGCCCGTTCGATGAGCGCCACGCGCTCCTCGAAGGTCTGCCCGGCGGGCTTCGAGGGCCCGGCCGCTTCCGGCTCGGGCGCCACCGGCTCGGAAGCAACGGGCTCGGGTGAGGGCGCCTCCGGGACGATTACTTCGGGCGCGGGAGGCTCGGGTGCCGCGGGCTCGGGTGAGGGCGCCTCCGGGACGATTACTTCGGGCGCGGGAGGCTCGGTGGCCACGGGTTCGGGTGCCACGGGTTCGGGTGCCGGCGCCTCCGGGACGGCTGCTTCGGCCTCGACATGGAAAAACGCGCGCGCGCCCACCTCGTAGAGGGCGTCGGCCACGTGGCGCACGTGCGCCTCGGTGGTGGCGACGGACGCCGCGGGCTCGGGCGCCGCGTCCACCTTGCCGCGCTCGTCTTCCTCTTCCCAGACGATCCCGTCTTCGTTGCCGCCCGACAGGGAGAAGCGGCCGCCGCCGAAAGGCGAGTCGCTCGCATCGCCGGACGCCCCCGCGAATCCCGGCGAAGGCGGCGCGCTCGTCGTGAACGGGCCGTCACCGGTGTTCTCGATGGCCGACGGCTTCTCGGCGGCGGGCTCCGGAGTGGCCGGTGCGGCCGGCTCCGCCGGCGCGGGCGCCTTCTCGGCGGGCTTCTCTGGGGCCTTGTCGGCCGCCTTCTCAGCCGCCTTCTCGGGGGGCTTCGCGGTGAAGCTGAACTCTTTGTTCTCGAAGTGCTCGAAGTCGCCCGCGTCGCGGCCCGAGCTTTGGGTCCGACTCTCCGCCCGCTCGGCGCTGCGCTCGCGATGGAACGCCTCGAGCGCCGGGTCGTGTTGCTTGTACCGCTCGACCAGCACGAGCACGGAGGGGATGTCGTTGGGCGAGGCTCCACAGACGGCGGTGAGCACCTCGACCGCGCGCGCGTACTCCTTGTGCTCGAGCGCCAGCTCGCCCTGGAGCATCAAGATCTCCGCGGGCAGGAACTTCTCCTTGCCTTTGGCGTCGAGCCAGGACAGCAGCTCGCTGCGGCGGCTCTCGTCCGCCTGCAGCCGGCGCACCATCTCCAGCACGCGTATCGTCTGCTCCGCGGCCAGCGCCGCGTCGAGGTAGACCCAGTGCAGGAGCAGCGAGTCGGTCTGATCCTGCACGTGTGGCCGAAGCGTCTCCATGACCTCGCGCGCGCTCGACGGCGTCGATTCCAGGCGCTCCTGCAGCAGCTCGGCGGCACGCGCTTCGTCGCCCTTGAGCAGCAGGATCTCCACGAGCGCCACGTGGACCGCCTCGGGGGGGTCGTCTTGCCCCTCGGTCAGGGCGCGGATGCGCTCCAGGCTCTCGTCGGCCAGCTCCGGCTCCATGCGCACCGCCGACACGAGCTTGACCATGGCGGCGTCGAGGCTACCCCCCTGCATCATCGAGACGGCGTACAGGAACCGCACGCGCCCCGACTTGGCGAACGACTTCTCCAACCCAGCCAGGAACTCGCCGAGCACCTCGTTCTCCACGGGCTTCTCGTCGAGGATCTGCAGAATGCCCTTGGCGCCGTCCTTCACGCGCCCGAGGCGCAGGCACATGAGCGCTTCGGAAAGGGTGTTGACGACCACTTCACTCACCAGCGAATGGCCGCCCCCGGCGGCCGAGGTCATGGACTGGCGCTTGGTGCGCGTGCGCTGCAGCAGGTCGCGAACGGTCCGGTCGGGCACGTCCTGCAGGGTCACCTCGGCCTCTTCGAGGTCGCGCTTGCGCACGGCCTCTTCGACCAGGAACTTGGCGAGCACCTCGTCGCCCAGCGCGCGCAGTTTCTCCCGCGCGAAGTCGCGGATCTTTGCGCGGTCGGACTCGAACTTTTTGGTCGCCTTTTTGAGGAACTGGGTGGCCTGCAGCGACTCGCCGCCCTCGAGGCAAACGTCGGCCGCCTCCAGATAGGGCTCGAGCACGTCCGGGGACTTGGCGATCGCTTCGCGCAGGCGCTTGAGCGCGCGGTCGAAGTTCCCCTTCGCCTTGTCCTGGAGGGCTTTTTCGAGTGTCGTTCGGAGTTTGCTGTCCATGTTCGTGCGGGCCGCCCCCGCGGCTTGGCGTACGGCGCCGCGCCCGGTTGAAGCGAATCGCGTACCAGCGCACCCCATGAATTCCCCGGATAGCGGGATGGTTGTAACGGCTTGCAATATAGTCTGATACGAATACAACCCGCAGGCCGGAGGCTCCAGGCGAAGCCGCGCGGCTCCGCTCCCGTGCAATCTGCATGTCCCGGGGGCCCCCCGGGGTCGGTTGTGCGGACAACGCGGCCGCGGTTGCTGTTGCGCCGGGGCCGGGCAACGGCTACAGTGTCAGTAATTTCAGCGACTTGTCGCCGCGGGGTCCTCGAACCGGCCGGAGGCCGGCGGGGCGACGCGGACCTGGAAGCCCCCTTTGAGCGAGACGTTCACCCTATCCGTGCAGTGCCGGCTCGCGGCCTCGCACACGCTGCCGGGCTGCCCGCCGTGTGATCGGCTGCACGGCCACACGTGGACCGTGCGGGCGTTCTGGCGCTACAGCGGCCTGGACGAGGGGGGCATGGGCGCTAACTTCCGTTCCCTGAAGGACTTGCTGCGGCACGAGGTCGAGGAGCGCTTCGACCACCGTCATTTGAACGACATTGCGCCGTTCGACCGCATGAGCGCGACCACGGAGAACTTGGCCCGCGAGATCTGGCGGGTGCTCTCCGAGGCGTTCGACCCGGGGCCTCGGGGGCGGCTCGCGCGGGTGGAAGTGTGGGAAGGACCGGAGTCGTGCGTGGCGTACGAGGCATGAGGGAGCGACGCGGGGCGGATGGGACGCACGGATAGACGGCGCGCGGTAGCGGTGGTGAGCGGCGGGCTCGACTCGGTCGTGTCGCTGGCCGCCGGGCTCGAGACGCACGACGTGCGCCTGGTGCTCTTCTTCGACTACGGCCAGCGCGCGCGCGCGAGCGAGCGCGCGTCGGTGATCGCGGTGGTGAGCTACTACCAGCTTCCGCTGCGCGAGGTCGACGTGCGATGGCTGGGATCGCTTTCGCCGGCGGGCATGCGCGCCGGCGCCGATGAGAGCGCCGGAGAGTTGCGCACGCTCGACGAGGTGTGGATCCCCAACCGCAACGGCGTCTTCCTGAACGTCGCCGCGGCCTTCGCCGAGAGCTACGGGTGCGACTTGGTGCTCGCGGGGTTCAACCGCGAGGAGGCGGTGGAGTTTCCCGACAACGCCCCCGCGTTCGTGGCCTGCGTCAACGAGGCGCTCGCCCACTCCACGCGCGGCCGCGTCGAGGTGGCGAGCCCCACGCAGGATCTGGACAAGCGCGAGATTCTGTGGCGGGGGATCGAGCTGGGGGCGCCGCTGTCGTTGATATGGAGCTGCTACCGCAGCGGCGAGCGCATGTGCGGGCGTTGTGCCTCCTGCCGCCGGCTGCGCGTGGCCCTCGACGCGGTGCCCGAGGAGCGGCGCCCGCCGATCGTCTTCGAGGATTCGTGATCGCCATGGAGTTTCGTTACAAGATTATGCCCGGCACGCTGGCCTACACCGGCAAGGAGCTGCGCAGCCGTTGGGTGGCCGAGACCACGGGCCTGTCCGGAGACGCGGCGGCGGTGTTCTTCGGGCCCTGTCAGGTGGCCACGGAGGATCTCGTCGATCTCGACGACGCGCGTGCCGGGGCCACCATCGTGGCGGCGCGCATGGCGCACGTCATCGTCGAGCACCCAGGCTGCGACCTCGAGGTCGGCGTGCTGCGCCAGCGCCTGCTCGTGTGCCTACTCTGCGAGGCGCTGGTGTCGATGGGCAAGTCCGTGCGCCGCGACGGCGACGACGCCTACAGCGACGGCCGCAAGCTCACCGTCTCCATCGCCGCGCCCTCGGCGGCGTCGTGCCTGATCCACCTGGGTGTCAACATCGACCCGCGCGGCGCGCCCGTGCCGGCGATCGGTCTGGAGGAGATGGGACTGCGCCCCGTCGAGCTGATGCGCGAGGTCATGGCCGCTTACCAGCGGGAGATCGAGTCGGCCGCGTACGCGGCGGGCAAGGTGAGGCGGGTGCACTGATGCCAGGCGAGCCCCGGAGCAAGCGCGCCACCTTCCCAGGCGAAGCGCCGCCCGACCTGAGCGACCGCGGGTACCTCTCGGAGCTCTTCTGCTCCGTGCAGGGCGAGGGGCCCTACGTCGGCGAGCGCCAGGTCTTCCTGCGCACGGCGGGGTGCTCGGCCACCTGCACGTGGTGCGACACCATCTACGGCAAGGTTCTCGCGCCGCGCTTCGTCGTGCACGGTCCGCGCCCGCGCACGATGCGCAATCCGGTGCCTCTGCTGGCCGCGCTGGACGAGCTGCTCGCGTGCGCGCGCGCGCACGCGCCGGTGCGCGCGGTCAGCGTCACCGGCGGCGAACCGCTCGAGCAGCCCCGCTTCGTCGTGGGTCTGGCCGCGGGTGCGCGCCGCGCCGGCCTGCGCGTGCACCTGGAGACCAGCGGCATGCACGCCGGCGCTCTCGAGCGCGTCATCGGGGAGATCGACGTGGTCGCCATGGACATCAAGCTCCCCTCGGCTATCGGTACGGAGGCGTGGGAGAAGCACCGCACGTTCCTCGGCGTCGTGAGCGGCGCCGGCCTGCTGGCCGGCTTGCCCGATGCGCCGCGCGTCTTCGTGAAGGTCGTAGTGGACGACCGCGCAACCCACGAGGAGATCGCGCGCGCGGTGGAGATCGTCGCGGAGACGGACGCGCGCATCCCCCTGGTGCTGCAGCCGGAGACGGAGGCGTTCTTCTCGCCGCGCACGCCGCGCGAGGAAGCGGCGCGATTGGCCGCCTTCGTGGCCGAGGCGCAGCGCCGCGCGTCGCTCGCGCTGGATTCGGTGCGCGTGATCCCGCAGTGTCACAAGATCCTCGGGGTGCGGTAGGGTGGACGTCCTGCCCCAGATCGTCGGCTTCGTCGTCTTCATCTTCTCGGTGGTCGTGCACGAGAACGCGCACGGGCTGGCCGCCGAGCGCTTCGGCGACCCCACCGCCCGCGCCATGGGGCGCATCACCATGAACCCGTTGCCGCACATCGACCCGGTGGGAAGCGTGTTGCTCCCGCTCGCGGCCGTGCTGAGCGGCGTCCCCTTCATCGGGTGGGCGAAGCCGGTGCCGGTCAACATCGCCAACCTGCGCAACCCGGTCGTGCACAACGCCTACGTCGCCGCCGCCGGCCCGGCCTCGAACTTCCTGCTCGCCACGGCGGGGGCCATCGTGTGGATCGTGGTGGGTCTGGTCTACAAGCACGTGCCCGGTCTGGCGGAGAGCGGCGCGCGCACGCTCCTCTTCTTCAACACCCTCTGCAGCAATCTCATCCTGTTCAACTGCATCCTGGCCGTCTTCAACCTGTTGCCCATCCCGCCGCTGGACGGCCACTGGATCCTTATTCGATTCCTACCCCCGGGACCGCGCGAGGCGGTGGCGTCGGTGGGGCGCTTCGGGTTCATCATCCTGATCCTGCTCCTGTGGTCGGGCGTGCTGTGGGCAATCATCGGCCCACCGTTCCACATGGTCTACGGGGCCTTCCGCGCCTTCGTGTCGGGCGCGATCCGCCTGCTCTAGAAAGAGAGAAAGCCCCCGCCGGGCGAGGGCTTTCCCGCTGCTGGCTTTGCCGTGTGCGTCGTCTCAGTAGCTGAACTCGCGCTTCGTCGCGCCCGTGGACGGCGTGGCGACGATCACCGCCGAGAAGGCGCTCTCGGTGTTGGTCGCGCTCACGGCCGTCACGCGGTACTCGTAGCGCCGGCCGCGCTCGGTCGAGTCGTCCAGGTAGCGGTTGGCCGTGATGATCCAGTCGTTCAACCGACCGCCGTCGCCGGTGCGCCGGTCGATGCGGTAGACGTTGTACCCCCTGAGATTGAGCTGGGTGCTGGGCGCCCAGGTGATCTCGACCGAGCCACCGCTCTTGATGGTGGCGACGACTTGGGACGGTGCGACCATCGGCGCCTCGTCCGCGCCGACGGGTGTCGTGGTGCTGTCGCTGCAACCGAGGAACACCCCGGACAGGGCGAGCAGAACGACGCCGGCCAGCAGGTGCTTGCGGAGCGTCATGACTACGTGCCTCCTGCGAGAACACCCCCGCCGCGCGGGGTTGTCCACGCCTTCGTGCGTGCCTTGCTTGCGGAAAAGAGGGTGGCTGCGGGATAGTGCGGTGTAGAGAAGCTGGAGCATGTGCGGCGACTACCCCGCAGCACGCGGCGGCATCGAGCAAGCGGTGTACCAATACAATTTCGTGGCTTGCCGACGCGGCTTTTCCGCGGTCTCGGCGTGCGCAGCGCGGGGCGCCGGCGCTCGTGGATTCCGGTGGTGCCGAGTCGTTCCTCCGCGTGGCGCGCGCGCGTTCCAAGATGGAATCGCCGCGTTGCAGCGCCGCGTATGCGCGTTCGCACGCGCCGCGATGGGAAATGATGGGGTCGGGCGCGCGCGCCGGGGGAGTTGCGAAACGCGCGGCGGGTGCTACGGGCGCGCGGGCGCGGGCCGGAGGGCGTCCGCCGCCCGGGCAAAAAACCCCTTGACTCTGCATGACTTATGTCGCAGAATGGGCGCCGGTTTCGTTCGGGCCGTCAGGCAAGGAGGCTGCAGAGATGACCAAGGCCGAAATCGTTGAGGATATCGCCGGCAAGACAGGGCTGACGAAGAAGGACGTCGCCAACGCGATGGATCATTTCCTCGAGGCGATCTCGCGCGCGCTCGTGGAGGGGAGACACTACGAGATCCGCGGGTTCGGTACCTTCAAGGTCAAGCACCGCAAGGCCCGCATGGCCCGCAATCCGCGCACGGGGGACGCGGTCCCGGTTCCGGACCGCAAGGTGCCGGTCTTCAAGGTCTCCAAGGAACTCAAGGACCTGGTGGCCAGCCCGTAACGAGCCCCAGCCGCGCGCGACCCGCGCGCGAGGAACCCACCGTTGAGCACTTCCCGCGGCTGCATCGACCTGCGCAGCGACACGGTGACGCGTCCCGGTCCCGCCATGCGCGAGGCCATCGCGCGCGCCGAGGTCGGCGACGACGTCTTCGGCGACGACCCCACCACCATCGCGCTGGAGTCGCGCGTGGCCGGCATGTTCGGCAAGGAAGCCGCGCTCTTCGTGCCCTCGGGCACCATGGGCAACCTGGTCGCGCTGGCGACCGTCGTGGAGCGCGGCGACGAGATCATCCTGGACCGCCAGTCCCACATTTTCAACTACGAGGTGGCGTCGGTGGCCGCGCTGGCCGGCGCGCAGACCAACGCGCTCGACGGCGAGCGCGGCGTGATCACCGCGGAGATGGTCGCCCCGCACATCCGCCCCGACAGCCTCCACGCGCCGCGCACCCGCGTGATCGCCGTGGAGAACACGCACAACCGCGCGGGCGGGCGCGTGTTTCCCCTGGAGGAGATGCGGCGGATCAAGGCGCTGGCCGCACAGCACGGCCTCCTGGTGCACCTCGACGGCGCGCGCATCTGCAACGCGCACGTCGCCTCCGGCGTGGCCTTCACCGACTACGGCGAGTGCTGCGACACGCTCAGCATGTGCTTCTCCAAGGGGCTGGGCGCGCCCGTCGGCTCCATCGTCGTCTCCACGCGCGCGGTGATCGACCGCGCGCGCAAGGTGCGCAAGCGCCTGGGCGGCGGCATGCGCCAGGCGGGCATCCTGGCCGCGGCGGCCCTCTACGCGCTCGACCACCACGTCGCGCGCCTGCGCGAGGATCACGCGCACGCGCGGCGCCTGGCGGGATTCGTCGAGGCGGTCGAGGGCCTGCGCCTGGCGCACCCCGTCGAGACCAACATCGTCGTGTTCGCGGTGGACGAGCGCCGTTTCACCGTGCCCGACTTCCTGGCCCGCCTGGAGCGCGCGGGCGTGCGCGCCGTGCCCTTCGGCGCGGGGCTCGTGCGCATGGTGACGCACCTCGACGTCTCCGCGGAGGACATCGAGCGCGTCGGCACCGCACTGGGGGAACTCTCCCGCTCCTGAGGAGCGGCGCCGCCTCGGCGGCGCGTGCAAGGTCATGCCCGACACCCCACCGGCAGGCACACTCACCCTGGTCAGCACGCCGATCGGCAACCTCGGCGACATGACGCCGCGGGCCGTGGAGGCGCTTCGCCAGGCCGACCTGGTGCTCGCCGAGGACACGCGGCACTCGCGCAAGCTCCTCGCCCACTTCGGACTCTCCGCCCGGCCCGAGCCCTACCACGACCACAACAAGGAGCGCGTCACGCCCAAGGTGGTGGAGATGCTCCTGGCCGGCCGGTGCGTCGCGCTGGTGACCGACGCGGGCACGCCGGGCATCTCCGACCCCGGCTTCTACCTGGTGCGCGCGGCCATCGCCGCCGGCGTGCGGGTGACCGCGGCGCCGGGCGCCAACGCGATCCTGCCCGCCCTCGTGCTCTCCGGATTTCCCACCGACGCCTTCGTCTTCGAGGGCTTCACGCCGCGCAAGAAGGGCGAGCTGGCCCGCGCGGTGGCCGCGCTCGAAGAGGAGAAGCGCACGGTCCTCTTCTTCGTCTCGCCCCACCAGCTGCTCAAGGTGCTCGCCGCCTTCGCCGCGCGCCTGCCCGAGCGGCCGCTCGCCGTGGCGCGCGAGCTGACGAAGATGCACGAGGAGGTCGCGCGCGGGACGGCGGCGGAGCTCGTCGCGCACTTCGAGCGCACCGGCGTGCGCGGAGAGATGGTGCTCGTCGTGCATGGGGCGGCCCGCAAGCGGAAAGGCGCGGCCGCTTGACGCTCCGGCGCCCCGGTGTTAGCGTGACGCCGTCATGACCCGGCACATCGTCAGGGACCGTGCGCGCAAGCTCCTCGAACCCGTGGTCGGTCTTCTCGCCTCCGCCGGAGTGCCGCCGCTGTTGGTGTCGCTGGCCGGGCTGGCGCTGAGCCTCTACGGCGCCGCGGCGGTCGCGGGCGGCGCGCTCGCACTGGGCGCCGTGCTCCTCCTCCTGGCCGGCCTGTGCGACGTCCTCGACGGGGACCTCGCGCGGCGGCGCGGACTGGCTGGTCCCTTCGGCGCCTTCATCGACTCGACGCTCGACCGTGTGACCGAGTTCGCCTACTTCGGGGGCATCATTCTCTACCTCGTCAACCGGCCCGCAGGCTTTCGCGACTACGACGTGGCCGTGGCCCTGCTGGCATTGGCCGGGTCGGTGCTCACCAGCTACGCGCGCGCGCGCGCCGAGGGCCTCGGCCTGCACTGCAAGGTGGGCATGATGGAGCGGCCCGAACGCATCGCACTCCTCGTGCTCGGCCTCCTCTTCGGCTACCACGTACTCGTCGTCGTGCTCACCGTCATGGCGGCGATCACCATGCTCACCTTCGTGCAGCGCGTCGTGCACGTGCGCCGCTTGAGCCAGGCGGATTACACCCCAACGGATTCCTAGAATGGCGCCGGAGGGACCGTCCCGGCGCTAGCGGATATCGAAGCGGTCGCGGAGTGTGTCGCGGATGGCGGTCTGCACGTCCTCGGGCGAGCGGGTGCCGTCGATGGTCACCAGCTCGCCGAAGCGCTCGGCGTAGAACGCGCGCAAGCGCGCGTAGCCCTCGGCGATGGCTTCGAGAAGATCGCGGCGCTCGTAGATGGTGCGTCCGTCGTTGCGCGCCGCGATGCGCTCCAGACAGAGGGTCGCGGGCACCTCGAGCAGAAACGTGATATCGGGGACGGCGCAGCCGGAGTTGGCCTCGGCCACCCACTCGGGCGTGATGGCCGCGTCGAGGGTCTGGTAGGCGAGGGATGAAAAGACGTAACGGTCGCAAATGACGTGCGCGCCCGCGGCGAGGCGGCGTGCGATCTCCACGGAGTGCGCGGCGCGGTCGGCGGCGAAGAGGAGCGCCATGGCGCGCTCGCCGTGGCCGGCCGGGGGAGGGTCCCCGCCGGCGGTGGGGTCGGAGGGGCCGGCGAGCAGTTCGCGGATCAGCGCCCCCACCGGCCCGGTCGTGGGCTCGCGGGTGGCGAAACTCGCCGCGCCCCGCGACGTAAGCCAATGGTGCAGCCTGCCGGCCTGGGTAGTGGTGCCGGCGCCGTCGAGGCCCTCGAGGACGATGAAGCGGGGTGGTGGCGTTCGCATGGATATCCGGGCCGCCCTAGGCGCCCGGCGGCCGGCGGCCACCGGGGGACGGGTTGCCCGCGTGGGGCGATCGTATTATATTCTCTGCGCTTACCGCAACCGCCGCGGACGGGACCAGGCGGCGGGGGCGCAAGCGCCGGGAAGTCCCTGTCCGTTATGAGGTTGTGCGCTTACCCCGGGGATGGAATGTTTGTTGCTCTGGTCTCGTTCTTAACCGTGATCGCTCGACCATCCTGAATCCGTCCGTCGGCCGCCAAGCGGCCCCCCCACCCGGCCCAAGGAGGCTAGGACCGTGAAGCTGCTCTCCACCGGAAAAACCGCCATCGTCGTCATCTCACTCGTGCTCGTGAGCTTCGCTCTGGGCGCGTTCGGGGACAGCAAACCGCCCCGCGCCAAGACCGATATCTATCACGACCTCGAGGTCTTTGCAGGCGTCATCGAGAAGGTCCAGGCCTACTACGTCGACGAGGTGGACACGCACGAGCTGGTGCGCGAGGCCATCGACGGCATGCTCAGCAAGCTCGACCCCCACAGCCAGTTCCTCGCCGATCTCGAGTACGAGGACCTCATGGTCAGCACGCGCGGGGAGTTCGGCGGGCTCGGCATCTTCATCTCGTTCCGCGACAACTACCCGACCGTCATCTCCGCCATCGACGACACGCCGGCCTACCGCGCCGGCATCCGCGGCGGTGACCAGATCATCGAGATCGAGGGCATGGTCACCGAGGGGTGGGCGGTGGATCGCGCCGTCGGCTATTTGCGCGGCGACCCTGGCACGCCGGTGAGCTTCAAGATCAGCCGCCCCGGCTCGCGCGAGGCCATCGAGTACGCCATCACGCGCGAGATCATCAACGTGAAGAGCGTGCCCTACTACGACACCTTCGGCGAGGGCGTCGGCTATATAAAGGTGGGGAGTTTTTCCAAGCACACCGCACAGGAGCTCGAGGACGCCCTGCTCGACCTCGAGGCGCAAGGCATGAAGAGACTCGTTCTCGACTTTCGCATGAACCCCGGCGGGCTCCTGCAGGCGGCCACCGAGGTCTCGGAGATGTTCCTCGACAAGGACAAGCTGCTCGTCTTCACCAAGGGCCGGCTGCCCAACGCCAACCGCAAGTACTACTCGTCCAACCGCAAGGTCCACGGCGGCTATCCCATCGTGGTGATGATCAACGGGCACAGCGCCAGCGCCTCGGAGATCTTCGCCGGGGCCATGCAGGATTGGGACGCCGCGCTCGTGGTGGGGCAGACCACGTTCGGCAAGGGCACCGTGCAGACCGTGTTCAACCTGAGCGAGACCGAGGCCGTCAAGCTCACCACGGCCAAGTACTACACGCCTTCTGGTCGCAGCATCCACAAGGACCAGCCGACCGACGAGGAAGAGGCCGCGCAGCTCGCCGCCGTGAGCGAGGGCGGCGAGGAGTATCCCGCTCCGCTGGAGGAGATGCAGGGTGCCGACGACCAAGCTGGCTTGCCCAAGGAGAAGCAGGACGAGGATCGGCCCGTCTACTATACGTCGGGCGGGCGCATGGTCTACGGCGGGGGCGGCATCGCGCCCGACCTCGAGCTCGAGCCGCGCGAATACACCGACCTGCAACGCCGCCTCGAGCGCGAAGCCGTCGGCTTCTCCTTCGTCGTAGACTACTTCACGTCGCACGAATACGGCGACCAGTGGGAAGCCGACGATCGGGTCCTCGAGGATTTCTACGCGCACCTCGACACGCGCGAATTCAAGTACAAGAAGGACGAGCTGACCGAAGAGAACGTCGCCTACATTCGCACCATGCTGGCGCGCGAGGCGGCCAACAACCAGGCCGGACGCAGCGCGGCCTACCGCGTGGTCACGGAGGACGACCCCGAGTTCCAGCACGTGCTCAGTATCATGGGTTCGGCCAGCTCGCTCACCGATCTCTTCGCCTACGCCGAGCAGCAGAAGGGCATCAAGAAGGCGTCCGCCGACTAGGCGGCGGGACGACGTGGGCCCCATGAGAAAAATCGCCGTTCTATGCGATTTCGACGGTACCGTCGCGCGCGACGACGTGGGCAACATGCTCTTTTCCACGTTCGTGCCCGACGGCTCCGCCACGACGGTGGTCGAGCGCTGGAAGCGCGGTGAGATATCGTCGCGCGAGTGCCTGGAGACCGAGTGCTCGATGGCGCGCGTAAGCCGCGAGTCCCTGGACAGCTTCGTCGGCGAGCGCAAGCTCGACCCCTACTTCAAGGACTTCCATGACTTCGCCAAGCGCCGGGGCATCGAGGTCGTCATCATGAGCGACGGCCTCGACTACTACATCGAGCGCATCCTCGTGCGCAACGGCCTCGGCGACATCCACTTCTTCGCCAACCGCCTGCACTTCAACGGCAACGGTCTCCAGGTCGAGTTCCCCTGGTACAACGTGCTCGAGTGCACCGACTGTGGGTGCTGCAAGACCCACCACCTCTACCGCTACCGCGACCGCGGCTACTTCATCATCTACGTGGGCGACGGCCTCTCCGACCGCTGCCCCTGCGAGACTGCCGACCTCGTCTTCGCCAAGGGCGACCTCCTGCGCCACTGCCGCCGGAACGGAATCGCCCACATCGAATTCCGCAACTTCCGCGACATTGAGCGCGAAGTGCTGCGCCGGATGATCCTCTCCAACGACCTAGACGCCGCGGCGGGCTAGTGAGCTCTCGCCGTTCGTAACGACCCGCGCGCCGGATCCTACCGCTGCGCCCGGCTCGTATCCGCCTCCCACACCCGCAGGGATTCCCGGTACTCCGGGTACGCCTCCAGGAACTCGGGGTGCTCGCGCAGGTATCCCACCTTCCACGCGTCGAACTCGGCCCAGAAGGCGGAGTCTCTGAGGGACACCAGCCCGGCCTCGGGATTGAGCGTGGGGTGGTCCACCTGGCCGCCGGTGAACTCGGGCTGGAGCTTGTAAGTGTAATACCCGACCTGCGCCATGAGGTATTGGAGCGAGCGAAGGTCGATGCTTCCGCGCGTGGCGGCGTCCTCCATCTTGTCGGTGATCTCCCTGACGTCGTCGATGGCGACCTTCCCGCGGTCGGCGGTGGCCCAGAAGGTTTCCATGAGTCCGCGGATCTCGTCGCGGCGCTGCGCGTCGAGGGTGTCGGGAACGGCGGCGAGGAAGCGCTCGACCAGGCGGGTACGCCGGGATTGGGGGGTGTTGCGATCCTGCCAGACGACGCCGGCGACGATGCCGGCGATGACCAGGAGAGCGACGATGCCGAGTGCGATCTGTCTCATGGCGTGCGTTTGCCTCCGAGATAGGTGTCGAACCAGTGGACGGTGGCGTCGGCGGCGCGCCGCAGCGCCTCGCCGGGCTCCGTGGCCGCGTCCCATCCGAACGTGTGTCCGGTGACGAGGCGCAGGCACTTCTTGTCGGCGACTGCGGACGGGACGTCGCAGAAGCGCGCCGCGTCGCCGACGGGCACGGCGAGGTCGCGCTCGCCGTGGACGATGAGGTGCGGCGCGCGCAGGGCGCCGGCGCGCTCGGCCACGGCGTAGTGGTCGTGGCGGCGCTCGAGGTCGTCGAGGAATTCGATGCCGAGGGCGAGCGCGGTGCCGGTCTCGTGGTCAGCGAAGGCGAGCGCCCCCTCCTCGCGCCACACGCGCTTCTGGCGCGCTGTGTAGTGGTCGGGGTGCGCCGGTGTGGACCACGTGGCCACGGCGGCGATCGCGGGGTCGTCGAGCGCGGCGAGGAGCGCGATCACGCCGCCCTGACTGTGCCCCCACAGGCCCAGCGCGGCCTCACCCGCCAGCGCGGCTGCGCCGCCGGCGCGGAGCCACGCGATCACCGCGGCCAGGTCGCGCGCTTCGCGTGCGAGGGTGTCGCGGCGGAAGCGCTCGGGTGAGGTGAACATGCCGGCGGCGCCGCCGTCGGTCCATCCGCCCCGGCCGGCGTCGGCTGGAACACGGCCGTTGTGCGAGAAGTCGAGGGCCACCGCGGTGATCCCCGCGCCGGCGAAGCGCCGCGCCAGGTGGGGGATGAACCCCCAGCGCCGGTAACCCTTGAAGCCGTGGCAGAGCACGACGGCGCGCGCGCCGTCGCCGGGGCGCGCGTACACGTCGGCCACCACGGCGTCGCGGCCGTCCACGGGCACGATGACGATCTCGGGCGCGGGAGTATCCATGTTCTTGCGGGGCGGGACGTGGCGCTTTTGCGGCTACGATACGCGATCGACCGGCCCAGATCAAGCGCGGGTAACGAAATCCGCCTGACAGAGGCGGCCGAGCCGCGTACTATGCGGGGGGGCGAGACCACCATGGATCTGAGTACGACGCTCGACTACACGTTTCTCGATAATCCGCTGCGCCGCTGGATCGTCGCCGTCGCCGTGGCGGTGCTGGTGTTCATCGCCGTGCGCATCGCGCGCGCGCTGGTGGTGTCGCGCGTCGGGAAGCTGGCGCGCAAGACCGACACGCAGTGGGACGACCTGGTCATCCACATTCTGAGCCGGACGCGCAGCCTCGCCATCGCCGTGTTGGCGATCTACGTCGGCACCAACGCCGTCACCCTCGCCCCGCACGCCATGCGCATCCTGGGCGCGGTCACCGCGGTGGCGCTGTTGCTCCAGGGCGGCATCTGGGTGCACTCGGGCCTGGACTACTGGTTCGGGCGCTACCGCGAGCGCAAGGCCGTCGACGGTGCCACCGTCACCGTGATGAGCGCGCTCGGCTTCCTGAGCAAGGTCGCGCTGTGGGCCGTCATCGTGCTGGTCGTGCTGGACAACATGGGGGTGAAGGTCACCGCGTTCGTCGCCGGCCTGGGCGTGGGCGGCATCGCCATCGCGCTGGCGCTGCAGAACATCCTGGGCGATCTCTTCGCGTCGCTCTCCATCGTGCTCGACCGCCCCTTCGTGGTGGGTGACTTCATCATCGTGGGTGACATGCTGGGCACCGTCGACCACGTGGGTCTCAAGACCACGCGCGTGCGCAGCCTCTCCGGCGAGCAGCTCGTCTTTTCGAACAACGACCTGCTCACGAGCCGCATCCGCAACTTCGGCCGCATGCAGGAGCGGCGCGTGCTCTTCGCGATCGGGGTGACGTACCAGACGCCGCGCGAGAAGCTCGCGAAGATTCCCGCGATCATTCGCGAAGCGGTGGAGGCGCAGGAGCAGACGCGCTTCGACCGCTCGCACCTGAAGGAATTCGGCGCCTACTCCATCGATTTCGAGACGGTGTTCTACGTCCTCAGCCGCGAGTACAACCTCTACATGGACATCCAGCAGGCGGTCAACCTGAGCATCCACGAGGCCTTCGAGCGCGAGGGCATCGAGTTCGCCTACCCCACGCAGACGCTGTTCGTCGTCAAGGAGCCGCCGGCCTAGCGCGGCGCTTGCGGAAGCGCCATCCGGGCGCTATCATCCCGCATGACCATGCTGACCCAACCCGCCACCGACGTCCGCCCTCGCCCCGTCCCCGGCACCCTTCCCGGGCTGCCCGGCGGCGAGCGCGTGATCCTGGCCCCGCTTTGCGGCATCACCAGCGCGCCCTTCCGGCGCATCTGCCTCGAGCACGGCGCGGAGATGGCGGTGACGGAGATGGTGAGCTCGGAGGCGATGACACGCGGCAACCGCGCCCTGTGCCGCGCCCTCGAAGGCCTCGACATGTCCGCGGGCACGCAGGCGGTCCAGATTTTCGGCGGCGATGCCGAGCGCATGGGCGAGACCGCGGCCATTCTCTCCGAGGAGTTCGCGCCGCGCTACCTCGACATGAACTTCGGGTGTCCGGTGAAGAAGATCGTCAAGGGCGGCGGCGGCTCGGCGGTACTGCGCGACCTGCACATCCTCAGCGCCATCTGCAAGCGCGTGGTGGCGCGCTCGCGCGTGCCCGTGTCGGCCAAGATGCGCGCCGGTTGGGACAAGCCGACGGGCTCGCTCGTCCGCGACATCGCGCGCACCATCGAGGACGCGGGCGTGTCCATGCTCGCCGTGCACGCACGCACCAGGAAGCAGGGCTTCGCCGGCGCGGCCAACTGGGAGCTCATCGCCGAGGCCAAGGATGCGGTCACCATCCCCGTCGTGGGCAACGGCGACGTGCACGGCGCCGAGGAGGCGGTCGCCATCCGCGCCGCCACCGGGTGCGACGCGGTCATGATCGGGCGCGGCGCCATCGGCAACCCCTGGGTCTTCGCCGAGGTGCGCGCGCGCCTCGACGGCGGCGTGTATGCGCCGCCCACGCCGCGCGAGCGCGCGCGGACGCTCCTGCGCCACGCGCGCGAAGCGGTGCGCATCGACGGCGAGCCCTACGGCATCATCGGCATGCGCCGCGTGATGGCCGCCTACGTCAAGCACCTGCCGGGCGCACGCGAGCTGCGCGGCGTGCTCATGCAGGCCACGACGCTGGCGGAACTGGACGCGTTGATGGCCGGTTACCTGCGCGACGCAGCGGTGGCGTGATCATGGATGCCGACCGGCTGCGCGACCTTCTCGCCGAATTCAAGCGCGGCGCGCTCACCGAGGACGAGGTCCTCGCGCGGCTGCGCACGCTTCCCTTCGAGGACATCGGTTTCGCCAAGGTGGACCACCACCGCTCGCTGCGCAAGGGCGTGCCCGAAGTGATCTACGGGGAAGGGAAGACGGTCGAGCAGATCACGGGCATCGCGGAGAAGATCGTCGCGCACGGAGCCAACCTCCTGGTGACGCGCTGCGCCGCGGTAGCGGCGGCGGCGCTGGCCGAGCGCTTCCCCGACGGTGAATACAACGAGCAGGGCCGCGCGTTCTGGCTGGAGGTGACGCCGCGCGAGCAGGAGGGCTACGTGCTCGTGGTCACGGCGGGCACCACGGACATTCCCGCCGCCGAGGAGGCGGCGGTGACCGCCGCGCTGTGGGGCTGCCACGTCGATCGCGTGTACGACGTCGGCGTGGCCGGCGTGCACCGGCTCATGGCCTACCAGTCGATGATCGAGGCGGCGGACGTGATCGTCGTCGCCGCGGGCATGGAAGGCGCGCTGGCCAGCGTGGTGGCGAGCATGGTGCGCGCGCCGGTGATCGCGCTCCCCACGAGTGTCGGCTACGGCGCCTCCTTCGGCGGGCTGGCCGCGCTCCTGGGCATGATGACGAGCTGCGCGGCGGGCGTGACGGTGGTCAACATTGACAACGGCTTTGGCGCGGGTTGCGCGGCGGCGGCCATCGTGGGGCGCGCGCACGCGCTCGCGCGCGACATCGCGCGCGCGGATCGCGCGGATCGAAAGGAAAGGGGGGCGCGGTGACGCGCGCGCTGGTCATCGATCCCTTCTCCGGGGCCGGCGGCGACATGCTCATCGCCGCGCTGGTGGACGCGGGCGCACCGCTGGAGGCGATCCGCGAGCAGGTGCTGTCGATGCCGGCGCTCGCCGGGGCCTCGCTGGACGCGCCCGCGGTCAAGCGCGGCGCCTTCGCTGCGCGCCAGCTCGCCGTCGAGCTGCCGCACGACCATACGCACCGCGGCCTGCCCGAGGTGACGGCGATCATCGACGCCGCCCCCGTGCTCTCGCCCGCCGTGCGCGCGCGCGCCAAGGAGACGTTCACGCGCCTGGCCGAGACGGAGGCCAAGCTCCACGGCACCACGCCCGACCGCGTGCACTTCCACGAGGTGGGCGCGCTCGACGCCATTCTCGACGTTACGGGCTTCTACGTGGCCGCGGAGGCGCTCGGCGTCGAGCGCTTCTTCTATACGCGGCTGGTAGTCGGGGGCGGTGGGGAAGCGGACACGGCGCACGGCAAGGTGCCGGTGGCGGCGCCCGCCACCATCGAGCTGTTGCGCGACCACGCCATCGCCTTCTCGCACCGCACCGAAGAGCTGCTCACGCCTACGGCGGCGGCCATCATCGCCACCGTTTTCTCTGCCCTCGGGGAGGACCGGCGCGTGACCCCGCGCGCCACCGGCTACGGCGCGGGCACGCGCGTGGGTGCGCCCGACGCCCTGCCCAACATCCTGCGCGTGATCGTGGGTGATATCGAGGAAGCGCCGCGCCGGCTCGCCGTGATCCGCTGCACCATCGACGACATGAACCCCGAGCTCTACGGCCACGCGATGCACTCGCTCTTCGCGGCCGGCGCGCTCGAGGTCTACACCGCGCCGGTGCACATGAAGAAGAACCGCCCCGGAGTGGAGCTGACCGTGATCGGCGAGGAGCACGACGCTGCGCGCCTCTCCGAGTGGATCCTCGCGCACACCACCACGCTGGGCGTGCGCGTGGCGCGCGAGGAGCGCGTGGAGCTGGAGCGGCGCCAAGAGAAGGTCGAGACGGCGCTGGGCCCGGCCAACGTCAAGGTGGCCCGCCTGCGCGACGGCGGCGAGCGCGCGAGCCCGGAGTACGAATCCTGCCGCGCCCTCGCCGAGCAGACCGGACGCCCCCTGACGGAGATCTACGACCTCGTCAAACGCGCATGGGAAGAGCGTTGACAGACCGAAACGCCGCGGCAAAGCGAGCGGGCCGCCGCGGGCGCGATGCGCCGCGCGCCCTGGTGGCCGGCCTGGCCTTGGCACTCGCCCTGGTGGCCGGTTGCACGCGCGGCGTGCGCAAGCCCGTCGAGGGCGAGGTGGTGATGCGCCACACCGTGGAGAGCGGCGAGACCCTGGCCGAGATCGCCGCCGACTACTACGGCGACCCCGGCCGCGCGCGGGAGATCGCGCGATTCAACGAGATCGACGAGGAAGCCGAACTGCGCCCCGGCCGGGTGGTGGGCGTGCCCATGACGCCGGACGAGCGGGAGGTGCTGCGCCGGCGCGAGGAGGCGCGCATCCCCTACAACGAGGGCCTCGACGCGGTCGCGCGCGGCTCGTTCCTCGACGCGGCCGCGCGGTTCCGCGAGGCGCTCTCACTCGACCCCGCCTTCGCCGAGGCGCACTACAACCTGGGGGTCACCTACCAGCGCATGCGCGCGCACGACAGCGCGGCGGACGCGTTGCGCGAGGCGGTGAAGCGCCAGCCCCAGGACGCCGACTACCGCTACGCGCTGGGCACGTCCTACTATCACCTGGGCCGCTACGACGACGCGGCGGGCGCGTTCGAGGCGGCGCTTCGCATCCAGCCCGGCCACCTCGAGGCGCAATACTCGCTGGCACTCAGCCTGGAGAAGCAGGGGGAGAAGGCGCGCGCGCGGCGCGCGTGGGAGCGCTACCTGATCCTCGACGATTCCAGCGAGTGGGCCGTCCAGGCCCGCGAGCACCTGCAATCCCTCGAATGATCCGTCTGCACGATGTCTCAGTGGTCCACGCCGGCCGGCAGGCACCGGTGGTGCGCGCGCTCGACGGCGTGGCACTCGACCTCGAGCGCGGCGAGCGCGTCGCCCTCCTCGGTGCCAACGGAAGCGGCAAGTCGACGCTCCTCGCCCTGCTCGCCGGCGCGTTCGCGCCCACCTCGGGGACGGTGGCGTACCTCGGTGGGGAGCGTCCTCGC
>JAOTVO010000126.1 GCA_029863355.1 Candidatus Krumholzibacteriia bacterium | reverse complement strand
CAATGAGTTTCGCCACGACCTCAACGTCGTGCGCGGGCGCGGCAGCGTCGACTCCGTGATCCAGAAGGCGAAGAGCGGCAGGATCGACGCCGTGGTCGTGGCCGCGGCCGACATCGAGCGCCTCAACAAGCACGAGTACGTGGTCGAGCTCCTCACCAACTCGGTATGCATTCCGGCGGCCGGGCAGGGAGCGCTCGCCGTGCTCGTCCGCTCCCAGGGCGAGCGGTTCCGCGACGGTATCCAGGCCATCAACCATTCGACGTCGTTCGGCCTCCTGCGGGCGGAGTGGGCGTTCCTCGAACATCTCGGCACGGACAACAACGCACCCGTGGGTGTGCTCGGCTCCATAGACGGACGCGCGCTCGAACTGGAGGGCATGGTCGTGTGCACGGACGGGCGCGAGAAAGTCCACTGCATCGTCAAGGGTCTGATCGGACAGGAGGAAGAGCTGGGGCGCACGCTCGCCAGCGAGATCCTCGACGCCGGCGGACGCGACATCCTCCAAGAGCTGCACCTGCTCTGATTCACCCCGCCATCGTGCCCGCACACGCCGGCCGAGACAGGCCGGGGGTCGCTTGCTATAATGGCCCAGTCCGCCAGATCACCGGCGGGGCTGCACAGGGAAAGAGGGGACATGCTGGACCGCAAGCTGCTGCGCGACGACCCCGAACGGGTGCGCGACGGTGTGCGCAAGAGGGGCGCCGCCGTCGACATCGACCGGATCATCGACCTCGACGCCGAGTACCTCGTCAACCTGCGCCAGGGCGACGAGCTCAAGCACGAGCGCAACGTCAAGTCCGAGGAAATCGGGCGGCGCAAGCGTGCCGGCGAAGACGCAGGCGATCTCCACGCCTACATGAAGGATACCTCGGCGCGCATCAAGGGCATCGAGGCGCGCAACGAGGAGATCGACGAAGAGCTGGCGCAGCTCCTGCTTATGGTTCCCAACCTGCCGCACGCGAGCGTCCCCGTGGGAGCGGACGCGTCCGCCAACGTCGTCGTGCGCGAGCGCGGCGAGGCGGTGAAGCCCTTCGACGACGTCAAGCCGCACTGGGAGATTGGAGAAGCGCTGGGCGTGCTCGACCTCGAGGCCGGCCGCAACGTGTCGGGGCGCGGCTTCGTCGTATTCCGCGGCGACGGCGCGCTCCTGTGCCGGGCGCTCATTAACTTCATGCTCGACATGCACGTCGAGCAGGGCTACGAGGAGGTGCTCGTCCCTTACCTCGTTCACGGCGACTCCATGACGGGAACGGGCCAGCTCCCCAAGATGGCCGAGGACATGTACCACTGCGCGGAGGACGACCTCTGGCTGGTCCCCACCGCCGAGGTCCCCGTGACCAACCTGCACCGCGCGTCCACCATCGCGCCCGATGCGCTCCCCATCAAGTACACCGCCTACAGCCCCTGCTTCCGGCGCGAGGCGGGCAGCCACGGCGCCGACACACGGGGGCTCTTGCGCGTCCACCAGTTCGACAAGGTGGAGATGGTCAAGTTCACCCATGCCGACGCCTCGTACGGCGAGCTGGAGACGCTCGTCTCCGACGCCACCGCGGTGCTCGATGCCCTCGAGCTACCGTACCGCGTGGTCGCGCTAAGCACCGGCGACCTCGGGTTCGCCGCGGCCAAGTGTTACGACCTGGAGGTCTACGCCCCCGGCGTGGACAAGTGGCTCGAGGTGTCGTCGTGCAGCAACTTCGAGGACTTCCAGGCGCGGCGGGCCGAGATCCGTATGAAGAAGACGCCGGGCGAGAAGCACCGCTTCGTGCACACGCTGAACGGCTCCGGCCTGGCGCTGCCGCGCGTGGTTGCCGCCATCCTCGAGTGCTTCCAGACGCCGACCGGTCGCGTGCGCATCCCCGAGGCCCTGCGCCCCTACATGCGCGGGCGGGACTACCTGGGTTGATCACCCATGGGACGGTTCTCCGGCTACAAAGGCAACGTCCGCTTCTGGCTCCGGGGCTACTTGTTCCTGGGCGTCGCCCTCCTGAGTCTGGCCATGCTCGTCTACTCCAACCACCTCATCGGCAAGATGCGAGAGGAAGCGGAGGCGACGAGCAAGCTCTTCTCGCGCTACATCGGCAGCGTGATCTTCGAGGTCAACGACAAGGGTAGCGTGGCCGGCCTGCACAAGGTGGTCAGGGAGAGCAAGCTCCCCATCATCGTCACCGTTCTGGAGGGTCGGCCCATCCTCTGGCACCACGTCCCCGTCGAAGAGCGAACCGACGAGGACTTCGACCTCGTGCTCGCGATGGACGTGAAAAACCCGCCCACCGAGAAGCTGCGCAGGCTCGTCGCCCTGTACCACGAGTTCGACCAGGTCAACCAACCCATGCCCGTGCGCGTGGTGGGCACGGCGGAACCGGTGGGGTGGGTGCACTACGGTCCGTCCGCGCTGCAGAGGGAGCTGCGCTACATGCCCTTCGTCCTGCTCGGCATCTTCCTCGTCTTCATGGGCGTGGCCATCCAGGGCCTGCGCTACCTCAAGCTCAGCGAGCAGCGCTCGATCTGGGTGGGCATGGCCAAGGAGACGGCGCATCAGCTGGGCACGCCCATCTCCGCGCTGTTGGGATGGACGCAGCTCATCCGCGACAAGGCGCGCGCGGGCGGCCACGCGGATATCGAGCGCTCCGCCCAGGAGATGGAGGTGGATCTGGAGCGGCTGGGTAAGATCACCGAGCGCTTCAGCAAGATCGGCTCACAGCCCGAGCTGCGCCCCGTGGACCTGGCCCGCGTAGCGCGGCGCACCGTAGACTACTTCCACCGGCGTCTCCCTCAGCTCAAGAGGGAAACTTCGATCGCGGCCGACGTCCCCGACGAGCTCCGCGTCCACGGCAACGAGGAGCTGCTGGAATGGGTTCTCGAGAACCTGGTCAAGAACGCCCTCGACGCCATCGGAGAGTCCGGCGGGCGGGTGGAGATCCGTGCGCGTGCCGCGGCGCCGGCGCACGTGGACGTGTGGGTCAGCGACACCGGCCGTGGCATCCCCATGGGCCTGCGCGAGCGTGTCTTCCACCCCGGCTTCACCACCAAGCGGCGTGGCTGGGGAGTGGGGCTGGCGCTCACGCGCCGTATCGTGGAGGACTACCACGCCGGTACCATCCGCCTGGTGGAGTCCCGGCCCGGCAGGGGCACTATCTTCCTCGTGCGCTTGCCCGTCGCTTGATCGGCACCCGGCGGCGTGGCTATAATGCGAGTGATGGCGACGCCGAGACGAATCCTCTGGGTGGACGACGAGATCGAGCTCCTCAAGTCCCACGTGATGTTCCTCGCCGAGAAGGGCTTCTCCGTGGAGACGGCGACCAACGGGGAGGACGCCGTCGCGCTCGTGCGCGCGCGCAAGTTCGATCTCCTGCTGCTCGACGAGTCCATGCCGGGCAAGGGCGGCCTCGAGACGCTCGTGGAGATCAAGGAGGAGGATCCCGCGCTCCCGGTGGTGATGATCACGAAGAACGAGGAAGAGCGGCTGATGGACGACGCCATCGGCATGAAGATCGACGATTACCTCCTCAAGCCCGTCAACCCCCTGCAGATCTACTCGGCGTGCAAGCGCATCCTGGACACGGCGAAGATCCAGGAGGATCGGCTTTCCCCCGACTACATCCGCGACTTCAACGAGATCAATACGCTGGTGGGCGAGGACACTTGGGAGGGGTGGCTGCGTATCCATCGCCGCCTCTGCGCGTGGGACCACGAGTTCGACCAGTTCCGCGGCTCCGGGCTCCAGGGCACGCACGAGGAACAACGCCTCACCTGCGCGCAGGGTTTCGGGCGCTTCGTCGAGGCGCGCTACCGCGACTGGGTCGCCTCGGAGAAGCGGCCGCCGATGAGCCCCGACGTGTTCGCGTCGTGGGTGGCCCCGAGATTGCGCGAGGGCGGCCCCGTCTTCTTCGTCGTCATCGATTGCGTCCGGCTCGACCAGTGGATGGTGATGGAGGAGACCCTGGCCGAGCACTTCGACGTGCGCTGGGACTACTACCTCTCCATCCTCCCCACGGCCACGCCCTACTCGCGCAACGCCATATTCAGCGGTCTCTTTCCCGACGATATCGCGCGCCGTTACGCGGACAAGTGGATGGAGCGGGGCGATGAGGACATCGGGAGGAACCGCGACGAGCAGTTCTTCCTCGGCGAGCAGATGCGCCGGCTCCGCCTGGACGCCGGCAAGTTCCGCTACGTCAAGATTTACACGGCCAGCGAGGCCAACGACGTGCGCAAGCGCCTCCCCTCGCTGATGTCGTCGCCGTTCGTGGCCATGGTGTTCAACTTCGTCGACGTGCTCACGCACGGGCGCAACCAGTCGGAGATCCTGCGGCAGCTGGTGCCGACCGAGGGGGCGTTCCGCTCGCTGATGCGCTCGTGGTTCGCCCATTCGGTGCTGCTGGAAATCCTCCAGGAGCTCGCACGCGCCGGCGTGACGGTGGTGATGACCACCGACCACGGTTCCATCCTCGGTCGCAAGGCCTCGCTGGTGCAGGGGCGGCGCGACACCTCGACCAACCTCCGCTTCAAGTTCGGAGACAACCTCAAGTGCGACGAGCGCCAGGCCATCGCCGTACGCCACCCCCTCGAGTTCCGCTTGCCGGCCGAGTCGCGGACCAAGAACTACCTGTTCGCCAAGGAGTACTACTACTTCGTCTACCCCACCAACTACCGCGACTACGAGAAGCAGTACGAAGGCAGCTTCCAGCACGGCGGCGTCTCGCTGGAGGAGATGGTGCTGCCGTGCCTCACCCTCTCGCCGCGCCGCTAGCGCGCCGGATCCCCCGTGCCCGGCGAACGCACCGAGAGTTTCAGCGTGCGCACGTCCTCTCCCCGAGAGACCGAGCGCTTCGGCGCCGCGCTGGGCGCGCGCCTGGAGGCGGGGGTGTGCGTCGCACTCGTGGGCGCGCTGGGCGCGGGCAAGACCACGCTGGTGCGCGGGGTGTGCCGCGCCCTGGGCGTGGACGAGGAGATCGTCAGCCCGACGTTCATCCTCTACGAAGCCTTTGCGGGGCGGCATCCGGTGGTGCACGTCGACCTCTACCGGCTCGAGCACGAGGCGGAGCTGGAGGCCCTGGGGGTGTTCGACCTCCCCGGCGGCGACACCGTACTGCTCGCGGAGTGGGGTGAGCGCTCCGAGGCGCTGCTGGCGCGCGCAGACGTGATCGTCGAGATCCGCACCACCGCCGGTGAGGGGCGCGCGATCACCGTGTGCGCGACGCCGCACGCGATGCAGACGTTGGAGGAGGTGCGCGCGTGGTCGTGATTGCCCTGGACACCTCGCACGCGCGCGGCGGCGCGGCGCTCGCCGTGGACGGCCGCGTGCGCGGCGAACGCACGTTCGGCGACACCTCTCACCTGGTGGAGCTGGCGCGGTCGGTGGATTCGCTCCTGCGCGACGCCGGGCTGGGCGCGCGCGACGTCGAGCGCGTGGCCATCGTGCGCGGTCCCGGCAGCTTCACGGGTCTGCGCGTCGGCCTGGCCTGGGCCAAGGGTCTGTGCGCGGGGTCGGGCGCGTCGCTAGTAACCATGGGCTCGCTGGAGCTGATCGCGCGCGCGCACGCCGGCGCCGGGGTGGTGTGCGCGATGATCGACGCGCGCCGCGAAGAGATCTACGGCGCGCTTTTCGAGGTCGCCGCCTCGGGCGGCGACGACGGCCCCGCTACGATCGTCGAGCCGTGCGCGCGCGCGCCCGAATCGTTCCTCCGCGCGCTCCCGCGCGCCCCCCGGCTGGCCGCCGGCACGGGCGCGCTGCGCTACGCCGCGCTGATGCGCGAGGTGTTCCCGGAGGTCGTGATCGCCGGGGCCGACGGGGCGCAGCCGTCGGCGGCGCTCTTGGCGCGCCTCGCGCCGCGGCTCGAGCCCGCCGGCGCGCAGCGGCTGCGCGAGATGGAGCCGGTGTACCTTCGCGCCGGCGTGGCCAAACCGCTCAAGCCGATCGACGCCGATGGACGCACTCACCATTGAGCCCATGCGGGAGCGCCACCTCGACGCCGTGCTCGCCATCGAGCGCCGCCTGTTCCCGACGCCGTGGACGGAGGGCATGTTCCGCCAGGAGATCGAGGACAACGTGCTGTCGCGCTCGGCGGTGGCCGTGCACGACGGCGCGGTGGTGGGCTACCTGGTGGCGTGGTTCGTGCACGATGAAGTGCACCTGCTCAACGTGGCCGTGGAACCCGACCACCAGCGCCGGGGCTTCGGGCGCCGCCTGGTGGCGGACCTGATCGCGCGGGCGCGCGCCGAGCAGCGGACCCTGGTGACCCTTGAGGTCCGCGTCGGCAACGACTCCGCCCGTCGCCTCTACGAGTCATTCGGATTCGTGGCGGCCGGACGGCGCCGGCGCTACTACCGCGACACGGGCGAGGACGCGGACGTCATGCTGCTCGACCTGCACGACGAAGGGTCGCGACGCGAGGAGGGGCCGTGAGGCCGGCGGACCCGACGCCGGCGCCGCCGCGGCCGCCGCGCGGCTACGCCGTGGTGGCGGGCAGCGGCCTGGGCGCGCTGGGCGAGGCGTTCGCCGCGCGCGAGGTGGTGCCCTTCGCGGCGATCGCCGGCGTGGGGGAGACGGCCGTGGCCGGCCACCGGGGCGAAGTGCGTTTTTGCGACACCGGCCGCGCGAGATGCGCGATCGTCCTGGGGCGTCGCCACCACTACGAGGCCGGCGCGGAGGGCATGCGCGCGCTCCTCGCGTGGCTGGCGGCGCGCGGAACCACGGACCTCGTCGCTGCTTCGGCGGCGGGCGCGCTCGACACCCGGCTCCATCCCGGCGACCTCGTGCTCGTGCACGACCTGATCGACCTCCAGAACCGCGAGCGCGGGGGGCGCGCCGCGGCGACGCTCCGCTCTCGCGTCGACCGTGCCCTCACCGCCGAGCTGGCGGGCGCGGCGCGGCGCGCGCGCGTGCCCCTGCACCCCGGCACCCTGGCCTGCGGCGCGGGGCCCGCCTACGAGACGCCGGCGGAGGTACGATTCCTGCAAGCGGCCGGCGCCGACGTGGTGACCATGTCGGCCGCACCCGAGGTGACGTTTGCGCGACAGGCGGGATTGCGGGCCGCGGTGATCGCCGTGGTCACCAACCCGGGAACGGGCATCGGCGGGGCCGTGCCGGGCCACGAGGAGGTCCTGCGCTCGGCGGCCGGAGCGGCAGGCGCGCTCACCCGTCTGATCGGGGAACTGATTGACATGCAATAGGTTAACATGCTGGCCCGGGCGCGGTTCGGGGAGTGGGCGCGCGATTTCGGGTTGTGGCGCCGCCTGGGCCCGGCTATAGTTCTGAACGCGCGGCACCGGCGCGGTTCCCCCCCCTCGAAGAGGTTCTCGAGACCTATGTCCTGGTTCAAACGCGAGAAGAAGGGCATCCAGGCGACCCGGAAGAAGGCCATCCCCGACGGCCTCTGGAAGAAGTGCGACCTGTGCGGCGAGATCCTC
>JAOTVO010000125.1 GCA_029863355.1 Candidatus Krumholzibacteriia bacterium | reverse complement strand
CTGGTGGTATCGTCCGCCGAGAACGCCGCGCGCCTGGGCGAGATCCGCGCCGACCTCGCCCGGCTCGCCGACCCGCGCACGCTGGGCAACGCGCGCGACGCCGGCCCCATCATCGACGCGCGACCCGCCGTGGCTTGGATGTCCTACGGCATCCACGGTGACGAGCTCTCGAGCTGCGACGCCGCGCTCCAGCTCGCCTACCAGCTCGTCGCCGGCACCGACACCGACACGCGTCGCATCCGCGACGAGGTGATCACGATCATCGACCCCTTGCAGAACCCCGATGGCCGCACGCGCTGGCTCGCGCAGCTGGAGGCGTGGAACGGTGCGGTGCCCAACGACGACGTGCAGAGCCTACACCACCGCGGCGTCTGGCCGCAGGGGCGCACCAACCACTACCTCTTCGACATCAACCGCGACTGGTTCGCGCTCGTGCACCCGGAGACGCGCGGCAAGACGCGTGCGATCCTGGAGTGGATGCCGCACTACTTACTCGACTGCCACGAGATGGGACCGACGGACACCTATCTCATCTCGCCGCCGCGCGAGCCGTTCAACCCCTACATGCCCGCCTACATCCACAAGTGGTGGCGGCGCGTGGCCGAGGACCAGGCGGCCGCCTTCGACCGCTACGGGTGGTCGTACTACACGCGCGAGTGGAACGAAGAGCTCTTCCCCGGCTACGGCAGCTCGTGGTCGATCTACCTGGGATCGATCGGCATGCTCTTCGAGCAGGCCGGCGTGGATGGCTCCCTCGTGAAGCGCCGCGAGGGGACGACGATGACCTACCGCGAGACGGTGCACCACCAGTTCACCGCCTCCATGGCCAACCTGCTCACCGTGGCCGAGAACCGCGCCGAGCTTCTGCGCGACTTCTACGAGCGCAAGGCCGCCAACGTGAACGCGCGCGCCGACGCGTTCCTCTTCGTGCCCTCGGCCAACGCCACGCGCTTCGAGGAGTTCATCGAAAAGCTCCAGCACCAGCGCATCGAGGTGGAGCGGGCGCGCGAGCCGTTCAAGGTGGCGCGTGCCCGCGCGGCCGACGGCGGCAACGCGCGCAACCTCACCCTGCCCGCGGGCACCGCCATCGTGCGCCCCAACCAGCCGCTCAAGCAGCTCGTCGAGGTGCTCCTTACCTTCGACATCCGCATCCCCAACTCCTTCCTGGAAGAGGAAAAGAAGGAGGTCCTCAAGCGCGACGACAGCAAGGTCTACGACGTGACCGGCTGGTCCATGGCGCACGCCTACGCCCTGGACGCGTACCACGTCGAGTCGCTCCCGCGCGTGCAGAGCGAGCCCTACGTCGTCGCGCCGCGCGACGGCGGCCTCGACGGCGACGAGAGCCGCGTCGGCTTCGTGTTCGACGGCGCCGACGACCGCGCCTACCTCCTGCTCGCGCGGCTCCTCGAGGGACGCTACCGCGTGCGCTGCGCGCGCAAGCCCTTCCACGACGGCGTGCGCGAGTATCATACGGGAAGCTTCCTCCTGCGCCTCTCCGACAACCCCGAGATGGAGACGGCCGATCTGCGCGCGCTGGCCGAGGAGACCGGCGTCGCGGTGCACGGCGTCGCCACTTCGCTCGGGTCGGCGTCCTACGCGGACCTGGGCGGCAACGAGTTCGTGCTGCTCGAGGCGCCGCGCATCGGCATCGTGGGCGGGAATCCGGTCGCGTACTATAACTTCGGCGTCGTCTGGCACCTCGTCGATGCGCGCCTGGGCCTGCGCGCGTCCACTCTGGACGTCTCCAGTCTGGCCTCCATCGACCTCGCCCGCTACAACGTGCTCGTCCTGCCCCACAACTGGGGGGGCGATGCCAACTACAAGCAGCAACTCGGCGAGGCGGGCATCGCCAAGCTCAAGGACTGGGTGCGTCGCGGCGGCACACTCGTCGCCGAGGGCAACGCCGTTGTCTTCCTCGCCGACACCTCGGTTGCCATCTCCAAGGTGCGCCTCAAGCGCCAGTCCCTCGACGTGCTCGCGCGTTACGAGGCCGCGCTGGCCGCGGCGCTCGCGGCCGAGTCACCCGTGATCGACAGCCTGGCCGTGTGGGAAGGCGTCGTCGCGGCCAAGCCGGAAGCGGGAGAGAAACCCGCCGCGCCGCCCAGCCCCGAGCGCGAGCGCATCAAGGAGGCCGACGAGCGCGCGCGCAAGCTCCGCCCGCGCGGCGCCGTGCTCGCCGTGGATCTCGACGCGGAGCACTGGCTCGCCTACGGGTGCGGCGATCACGTGCCCGTGCTCTTCGCGGCCGGCCACGCGCTGCTGACGCCGCCCGGCGTCGAGGTGGCCGGTCGCCTGGCCCCGGCCGGCCGCGTGCGGCTCTCCGGGCTCCTCTGGGAAGAGGCGCGCGCGCGCTGGGCGCAGACCGCCTACGCGACGCGGGAGGCGAGTGGCGACGGCCAGGTGATTCTTTTCGCCACCCTGCCCAACTTCCGCGGCTACTACCGCGGCGCCGAACGCCTCCTCCTCAACGCGCTGCTCCTCGGCCCGGGCCAGGGGACGAAGCGCTCGATCGAGTGGTGAGCAGTGATGATGCGAACCGGCAAGAAGCGATTCTTGATGCTCTGTGTGGCGGGCGCGCTGTGCGCCGCGCCGCGCGCGCGCGCGCAAGAGGCGACGCCCAGGGGCGAGCCCGAACAGGCGCGCATGCTCGAGCTCACCAACCTCCTCGGTTTCAGCGGTCTGTTCAACCTGGGACGGGGCACCGTGCGCGCAGTCGTGCTCGCGTCGCCCACTTGCCCCCGTTGCGCCGAGGCGGTGGGCGGCGTCCTGGCCACGCTCGGCGAGATCGAGAGCAAGCGGCTGCGCGCGTACATCGTGTACGCGCCAGCGCTCCCCGGCGACACGCGGCTCTCGGCGCTCCTCAGCGGTACGAAGCTCTCGGCGGACCGCCGCGCGGCGCTCTTCTGGGACCCCGGTCGCGTGTGTGCGAGCGCGTGGAAGCCCTACCTCGAGGCCGACTCGACCGCCGCGGGCGCCACCCTCCTCTACGACCCCGACGCCAAGCTGGGTCTCGCCCCGCCGGATCCGCTCTGGATGCAGCGCCACGCGTGCGTCGAGGGCCCTTCCTTCCACGCGCGCGCCTTCGCCGAGAGCACGCGCGTGCACGTCGAGGCGCTCGAGGCCAAGGTCCGCGAGAACCGCGTAGAATAGGCCGCGACGCCTTGATCGCGCCCTCGCGGCGTATTATCATTGTAGACGTCCCTCCCCACGCCGCCCCGGGGCGGCGTGTCTGTGTGTCCCGCCGCCGAAACCGACCGAACGGAGGATCGCCGTGCGCCGCATCGCCGCCAGCCTCATCATCGTCTGCAGCGTCGTGTTCGCGCCCGTGGCGGCGCGCGCGGCCTACGGGGACATCACCCTGGTGGGCCACCGCCTGCTCCCGTCCACGTCGATTTGCGACGTGTGGGGGTGGGTGGATCCCATGACCGGCCGCGAGTACGCCATCGTCGGCAGCTGGACCACGCCGGCCGCCCTCTACATCGTCGACGTGACCACGCCGGCCGTGCCCGTGCTCGTCTCCACCGTGAACAGCGTGCCCGGCTTCGACCACAAGGTCTACGACCACTACGTGTACTCGTGCGACGGCAACTCCAGCGGCATCGACAGCCGCGTCGTGGATATCTCCAACCCGCTCGCCCCCGTCATCCTTCCCGGCGCGTTTCAATCGGCGCACAACATCGCCGTGTCACCGACCGGCCTGCTGTTTCTCGAGTACCGCGGACTGACCATCTATGACGTCGCCACCGACCCGACCGCACCCGACTCCCTCTGGCGACGCAACACCATCGACGGCCACGACTCCACACCCAAGGGCACGCGGCTCTACGATTTTCACGGCTACACCGACTGCCGCATCTACGACATCGCCAATCCGGGAAGCCCCACGCTGCTCGGCACCATATCCGGCACGGGGATCAACTACCACCACAGCGGCGACGCCACCGACGACCACCGGTTCCTCTACATCAACGACGAGCTATCGACGCACCCCGAGCCCGACATCTGGGTGTTCGAGATATCCAATCCGGCGAGTCCGGTTTTTGTCACCACCATCGCCGACCCCTTGGCCACCGTGCACAACCTCTACATCGTGGGCGGCCTCGCCTTCGTGTCGTACTACAACTCCGGTTTCAAGACCCTCGACGTGCGCAACCCCGGCAGCCCCGTGGTCGCCGACGCCTACGACACCAACGGACTCAGCGGCGAGGGCTACGACGGCGCTTTCGGCGTCTACCCCTTCTCGCCCAACGGGCTCGTCTTCGTGAGCGATTGGGACAACGGACTCTTCGTCTTCCGAGTGGAGGGTTACAACGGTCCACCCACCGCCGTGCGCGAGGACACACCCGCGCCAGAGAGCGCGCGGCTCTACCAGAACGTGCCCAATCCGTTCAACCCGACGACCACTATCCGCTACGAGCTCGACGCCCCCGGCGCGGTGCGCCTGGAAGTGTTCGACGTGAGCGGCCGCCTCGTGCGCACGCTGGCCGGCGGCACTCGCGGCGCCGGGCCGCACGACGCCACGTGGAACGGCACCGACGACGCCGGCCGCGCCGTCGCCTCGGGCGTCTACTACTACCGCCTCACCGCCGGCGCCACCACGACGACGAAGAGAATGGTCCTCCTCAAGTAGGCGCGCTCGCTCGCAAGGCGATCCCGCCACGGCCGCGATCGGCCGCTGAGCGCGGCGGTGGCCGCGGCGCTTGCAACCGTTCGCCGTCGCTGCTATGGTCCTGCCGATGATCGCCGTCGAGGGCATCCGCAAGACTTTTCGCCTCTCGCGCGGGCAGCGCCGCGAGCGCGGCGGCGCCGCGCGCGGCGCCACCGTGGACGCGGTGGCGGGCGTGAGCTTCGCGTGCCAGCCCGGGCGCATCTTCAGCCTGCTCGGACCCAACGGCGCGGGCAAGACCACGACGCTGCGCATGATCGCCACCATGCTCCGGCCCAGCGCCGGCTCCATCCGCGTGGGCGGGCACGACGCGCTGGCCCACCCCGAGCACGCGCGCCGCGTGCTGGGCTTTCTCACCGGTTCGACGCGACTCTACGACCGCCTCACGCCCGAAGAGCTGGTGCGCTACCACGCCGACCTGCACGGCGTGCCGCGCGCGCAGTACCGGCAGCGGCGCGACGAGATCTTCGCGCGGCTGGGCATGGAGGCGTTCGCGCGACAGCGCATCGGGAAGCTCTCCACGGGCATGAAGCAGAAGGTCTCCATCGCGCGCACGCTCATCCACGACCCCGAAGTGCTCGTGCTCGACGAGGCCACCGCCGGCCTCGATGTGATTGCGTCGCGCGGCATCGTCGACCTGATCCGCGGGGCCCGGGAGCGCGGTAAGACCGTGCTCTTTTCCACGCACCACATGGGCGAGGCCAGCCTGCTCTCCGACGACCTGGCCATCATCCACGAGGGCCGGCTGCTCTACAGCGGCGCCTACGCGGACTTCACCCGCGACATGCGCACAGCCTCGCTCGAGGACGAGTTTATCCGCATCGTGGAGGAGGCGCGGGTGTGAGCACCATCTTCACCGTCTTTCGCAAGGAGCTCCTGGACACGTGGCGGGACCGCCGCACCATCATGTTCATGGTGATCATCCCGCTCCTGCTCTTCCCCGTGCTCTTCAAGATCATGTTCACGGTGCAGGAGTCGCAGGCCGACAAGGAGCGGGCCAAGACCCTGCACGTGGCCTGTTTCGCGCCGGAGGGCGCAGCTCAGCGCCTGGTGGAGATGCTCCGCGCGGGCGAGGGTATCGAGGTGGTCGCGGACGTGCCCCGCGACAGCGCGCAGGCGTTCACGCGCGACGGGCGCCTGGACGGCGCTTTCGTGGTGGCCGACGACTTCGACGCGGCCGTCTCCGAGCTGGGTCCGGGACGCATCGATTTCTACTACAAGTCCACCGACGACCAGGGCATCGCGCGCGGCCGGCTGCGCGGGATTGCCGAGAAGTTCGAGGAGGCGCTGCTCGCCGAGCGCTTCGAGCGGCTGGGGCTCGCGCACGACGTCGTGGAGGGTGTCGACCTGCGCACGCACAACCTGGCCAGCACGCAGGAGCAGATCGGCAAGCAGGTGGGCGGCTTCCTCCCCTACATCTTCGTGATCTTCTGTTTCATGGGGGCCATGTACCCCGCCATCGACCTGGGCGCGGGCGAGAAGGAGCGCGGCACGCTGGAGACCCTGCTCACCGCGCCGGTCAATCGCTTTCACATCCTGCTGGGCAAGTTCGGCGTGGTGGTGCTGTCGGGGCTGGTCTCGGCGGTGGTATCGATCGGCGGACTCTTCATCGGTGTGCGGCAGATGCGCGAGATTCCCGAGGAGTTCTTCGAGATGGTGGCGCGAATCCTCGGTGTGGAGACCATCCTGCTGATATTGAGCCTGCTCGTGCCGCTCACGATTTTCTTCGCCGGCGTGCTCCTGTCCGTCTCGCTCACCGCGCGGTCGTTCAAGGAAGCGCAGAGCATGATTTCGCCGCTGAACATCGCCATCATCGTGCCCGCCGCCGTGGGCATGCTCCCCGGGGTCGAGCTCAATGCGCTGACGGCGATGATCCCCGTGCTCAACGTATCGCTGGCCACCAAAGAGATCATCGCGGGCACCATCGACGGTCTGGACCTGGCGATCGTGTACGCCTCGCTCGTCGGGCTCGCCGTGCTGGGGCTCTGGGGTGCCACGCAGTGGTTCAGGCGCGAGTCGACGATCTTCAGGAGCTAGGGTTGCGGCGGGGGCGCCACGAAGAGCAGGCGCGTCTGCGGATTCGCCGAGAGCCACTGGGGCCACGTCGTTCGCTGCGCGGAGACGGGAGAGAGCGTGGCGCCGACGTGGCTGCCCGAGATGCACGTCAACACGGTGGTGCCGGGCAGGCGGTGCCACATGCTCTCGGTCTCGAAGTCGTAGAGGACGGTCTGTTGCGCGTAGGTCCAGCCGCTGTGACTCATCGTGAGCGTGTCGGAACCGGCCACGCGTCGCCACGCGTCGACGCGGTCCGAGAAGGGCTGGTAGACCAGGGCCACGGGCGCGCCGCCGGGGCGGTCGTCCACGACCTCCCAGCCGGCCACCTCGGCTTCGCCGTACGCGCGCTCCTCGGCGCCGGACACCACGCCCACGACGGCGAAGTCCGAATCGGCGGGCGCGAACCCCGGCTCGCCGGCCGAGACCACGGGCGGGTCCACGAGCGGCGGGATGGCCTGTGCGCCCAGGCCGAAGTGGAAGGATCCGGCCTCGTAGCCGAAGCGGTGGACGGCCTGCGTGACGTCCCAGCGCTTGCCGTCCTGGTCGACGATGTACACGCGCGGGATGGGGCGCTCGTCGATGGAGACGTCCTCGAAGGTGCAGGCGGCAATGGCCGCCGTGAGCATGAGCGCGCAAGACGCGCGGCTGTGAAGTGACCGAAGCATCGTCCAAGAATATAACGCGAAAGCTCCTGCGCTGGTACAGCGGAGCGGCCCGCGATCTGCCGTGGCGTCGAACCACCGACCCCTACGCCATCTGGGTCTCCGAGGTCATGCTCCAGCAGACCCGGGTGCGGACCGCGATTCCCTACTACGAGGCCTGGATGGCGCGCTTCCCCGACATCGGCACCCTCGCCGCCGCCGGCGAGGACGCCGTGCTCAAGACGTGGGAGGGGATGGGCTACTACGCGCGCGCGCGCAACCTGCGCCGCGCGGCGGCCATC
>JAOTVO010000124.1 GCA_029863355.1 Candidatus Krumholzibacteriia bacterium | reverse complement strand
TCTGGAAGTCGAAGTTCTGCGAGACCTGGCGGCGCAGACCGTCGAGCTCCGCGGAGAACCGGTCCAGCTCCTCCCGCAGTCGCTCGTTCTGGTGCTCCAGGCGGGCCAGCTTGTAGGTCTCGCGGATCTTGCCCGAGTACTTGATCCCGGCGCCGGCGGCCACGGCCACGCCCAGCCCCATCACCCCCAGGACCGCGTACACGAGCCAGCGGCGCATGCGCAGGGGCCTGGGCTCGGCGTTTTCGGCTGGGATATATAGAAACGTGAAGTACTTCGGTTGCATTATGCGTCTCGCGCGCCCTCGACACGGAGCCGCGCGTAGGCTAAGAGATGGGAGGGGGCACGGTCAAGCGTATTCTGCGAAACGAACTGCAATAAGCATACCAAGTTAGGCCCAAAGGACGGGCGGGGTGGGAGAGACCCACCCCGCCCGTCGCATCGTGCTGCCCAGCGCGCGGCTCAGCCCTCGATGTACCCCTGGAGATACTTGGCCCGTGTCGAATGCCGCAGGCGCTGGATCGCTTTCTCTTTGATTTGGCGGATGCGCTCGCGCGTGAGGCCGAGCCGACTCCCGATCTGTTCCAGCGTCAACGGCTCCTCGCCGACGAGGCCGAAGTAGAGCATCAGGATGTCGCGCTCCCGCTCGGTCAGCGTACCCAGCGCCTTCTCGAGGTCGTCCGACAGTGCGCTGGTGTAAGTGTTCGCATCGGGCAGCGTCTGGTTCTCGTCGGTGAGATAATCGACGAGCGAGTTGTCGTCCTTCTCGTCCGAGTACGGATCGTCGAGCGACACGTGCGTATTGGCGATCTTCATCGTGTCCGCGACCTCCTCCTCGGAGATGTTGAGGCGCGCGGCGATCTCCTCGGCGTTGGGCGCGCGGCCCAACTCCTGATCGAGCTGGCGCGCGGCCTTGCCGATGCGGTAGAGCGTGCCCGCTCGGTTCAGGGGCAGCCGCACGATCCGCGAGTGCTCGGCCAAAGCCTGCAGCATTGCCTGGCGGATCCACCACACCGCGTAGGAGATGAACTTGAAGCCGCGCTCTTCGTCGAAGCGGTGCGCCGCTTTGATCAGCCCCAGGTTACCCTCGTTGATGAGGTCCTCGAGGGACAGACCCTGGTTGGCGTACTGCTTGGCGACGGACACGACGAAGCGCAAGTTGGCTTTCACCAGACCGTCGAGCGCCGTGCTGTCGCCCTTCTTTATGCGCTGCGCGAGCGATCGCTCTTGCTCTCGCGTCAACAGGGGCGTCTTGTTGATCTCGTGCAGGTAGACGTCGAGACTGCGCGCGCCCGACCCGCCGCTGTCGCGTCGCTGTGCCCTGTCCTCTTTCTTGCGGTCGTCCTCGTGCATCTGAGGATCCTTTCCCGGCTCAGCCGATTGCCGACGGGGACGGCGCCGACTCACCGCTTCTCCGGCATAACCGGAACGTACGTGCTGGTCCGCCCTCTGACCACCAGAAACGCGATGGCCTCTTTCCGGTCCTTCAGCTTCTTGCTGATCGCGACGTAGTCCTCCAGCCCCGCCACCTCGTGCGAGTAGACCTCGGTGATCACGTCGCCCTCCCGGATGCCGGCCTCCTCGGCCGGGCTTGCCTCCTCCACCTCCAGCACGACCACACCCTCCTGGCTCTTCTCTACGCCGTAGCGGCGGCGATATTCGCCCTTGGTCGCGTCGTCCACGCGCAGCCCCAACCAGGTCTCCCCACGGGGCGGCTCCACGGAGGCCACGATGTCGCCGTCCGGACGCTCGCCGATCTTGATGTCGACTTTCATCTCCTTGCCGTCGCGTACGACCACCATGGGCACCTGCTGGCCCACGGGGGTCTTGCCCACCATGAGACGGAACCTGTTGTCTTCCCTTACATCCTCCCCGTCATAGCGGACGATGACGTCCCCGGTGCGCAGGCCCGCCTGGGCGGCCGGGGACTCGGGGTAGACGTAATCGACTAGGATTCCATGGTCTATGCTCACGCCCCGGGCCTCGGCCAGCGTCCGGTCCATCTCCTGGAGCCGGATCCCGATGAACCCGTAGCGCACGCGGCCCTGCGCGATCAGCTGCCCCATGATGCTCCGCGCCATGTTGATGGGGATGGCGAAGCCGATTCCCTGGCCGGAAGGATTGATGGCCGTGTTGATCCCGATCGCCTCGCCCTTCATGTTCACGAGGGGACCGCCGCTGTTTCCGAAGTTGATGGAGGCGTCGGTCTGGATGTAGTTCTGGTAGGTCGGTGTGCCCCCGACGATGTTGAGGTCGGTACGCCCCTTGGCGCTGACGATGCCCACGGTGACCGTCCCCTGCAGCTGACCGAACGGCGTGCCGATGGCCATGACCCAGTCCCCCACCCTCATCTTGTCGGAATCGCCGAGGCTGACCTTTATGACATTCTTGGGCGGGTCGATCTGGATGATCGCAATGTCGGTATGGGGATCGTAGCCGACGACTTCCGCCTCCAGCTCTTTCTCGTCTCCGTTGCCCATGACTACCGTGATGCGCTCGGCGTCGCGAATGACGTGGTAGTTGGTAAGGATCCGCCCCTCGTCATCGAACAGGAACCCCGATCCACCCCCCTGGCCGTGGAACCGATCGCGCCGCTCCGGTTCGGGGAAGAACTCCCGGAAGAACTCGAACGGGCTCTCGCCCCCCTTGCCACGTTCAGGCGCAGCGGCCCGCTCCGTGCGGATGAACACGACGGCCGGGCCCACGCGCTCGGCGACGTCGGCGAAGACCGAACTCCCGTCGGCGCGAATGGGGTCGGCGGACCCCTGCGCAAGGGCGGTTCCCCAAGGGGCGCCCAGGGCAAGGGACACAACGAACGCTCCCAGCCACTTCTGCGCTATCGACTCTAACGGCTTCATGGATCCTCGTTCCTCGCAGCCTCCCGCCCACGCGCAGCTATGCCACGCCTTCGCGAGATCCCGTGCTTGTGCTCTGGTCACTGACGGCGCGCCGCGCGCGTCCGTCCCGGTGGGGGTCGTGGGGTGGCGAAGCCGTGCCGATGGTTCTCCCGTTAACCGCTCGGTACATTGTTAGTGTACCCGCGTCCCGTTCCTTCGTCAACCCTCGGCGAGCCGGCAATTTCTTCCGTCCGGCGCGGAGCGCACCGGGCGCGGACCTAATGATATCATGGCCGCCTGCCCGCTGTCAAAAGCGCTCCCGCGCCGCGTTCCACCCCCGATCGCCCGCCTGTTATACGCGGCTCGCGTTCGGGGGGTTCCGCACCCCGCACCGGAACGGGGTTGCGCGCATGCGCCCGTTGCGGTTAGCTGTTTCGGGCGGGGGCCCGCGGTGCCGCGGGTCGAGGCGGCCGCAATCCCTTAACAGATGCTATTGCATAGCCTTTCATCGTCGACCATGCGCAACTTCCTGCCCATCTCCGCTCCCGAGCTGGTCTTCGTCGGGGACACCCACTTTCGCAGCCGCGCCCAGACGGGGGAGGCCGTGCGGCGCGATCGGTTCCTGCGCTTCCTCGCCTCGATCCCCGCCGGCACGGGGCTGTTCCTCATGGGCGACATTTTCGACTTCTTCTTCGAATACCGCTCGGTCGTGCATCGGCGTTACCTCGACCTCTTCTGCGCGCTGGCCGCTTGCCGGGAGCGCGGCGTGGAGACGCACTTCATCGGGGGCAACCACGACTACTGGGTAGGCGGCTTCCTGGCTGACGAACTGGGCGTGCGCACGCATCGCGACGAGATCCTGCTGGACGCCCAGGGGCGTCGCCTGGTGTGCGCGCACGGCGACCTCGTCATCCCCGGCGACTGGGGCTACAAGGCGCTCAAAACGATCATCCGCAACCCCGCCGTGGTCGCCGCGTCGCGTTGGATCCACCCGGACCTGCTCGCCGCCGTCGCCGCCGGGGTCTCCGCGGGGAGCCGCAAGCTGAAGGCGCCCGTGCACGAGGCGCGGGCCCGCGCCCTCGCCGAGCACGCCCACCGGCGTTTCTTCGCGCGCGGCAACGACGCCTTCGTGATGGGACACATCCACTTCCCCCTCCTCGACTCGCGCGACGGACGCGACTTCGTGATCATCGGCGACTGGGTCGAGCACGCCACTTTCGTGCGGCTCTCCGGCGGGGCGCTCACGCTCGAGACTTTTACAGGCTGAGTCCGATGCCGAAGCGGTGGCTGTCGCCGAGGTCGTTGCCCACCGGCAGCCACGCGTAGTCGAGCGAGAACTCCCGGTGGCGCGCGCCGAGCCCGAAGGTGGCCCCCTGCGAATCGTAGCCGGCCTTGTACCCGGCGCGCAGAAAGAAGCGGCGCTCGTAGTCGAACTCGACGCCGACGTGCTGACGCCCGTCGTCGTCGTTGGGGAAGACGAGGTCGAGCGCGAACTGCACGCCACCGCGGATGGCGGCGATGTCGCGCGCGTAGCTCCCGCCCACTTTGACGTAGCGCGGCAGGGCGTACTCTTCCTCGAGGAACTTCATGGGCTTGCCCAGGTTGCCCACCACTGCGGCCAGCCTGAGGCCCTCGACGCGACTGACGTGGTAGATGCCCACGTCGACAGCGAGGCCGTTGGCGTCCTCCTGGTCGATCTTCTGCACGATACCCTTGACGCTCGCCCCCACCGCCACGTTGGGCACCACGTAGCGGCTGTAGGCCACCGCGAAGGCGATGTCGGACGCTCCGAACTCGCCGAGCGGCATCGAAGTGGGCGCGTCATCGCGGCGCTCCATGTCGCCCGTGAAGAGCCCCGTGAAGGAGAGACCGAAAGTGCCGAAGTCCGTTTCGTGCGTCAGCGCGGCCTGTTCGAGGCGCACCGACTGGAGGTACTCGTTGTGCACGAGCACCACGTCGGTGCCCAGCACGGCCGCCATCGCGCCCGGGTTCCAGTACATCGCCGATGCGTCGGCGGCGATGGCGGTGAAGGCCTCGCCCATTCCCGACGCGCGCGCGCCCACGCCGACGCGCAGGAAGAGCGCGCCCGCCGAGCCGGGCTCGCCTGCGCCCGCCGCGGGGGCGACCAGCGCCAGGGCGGCGGACACCAGGAGGACCACTCGTTGGATGCGTAACACGATGTTCACTCCTTCCTAGCGACGGATCGCGAACGTCTTGACCAGCGACCCACTGGCGCCGCTCGACTCGATTCGCAGTCTCATGAAGTACACGCCGCTCCGCAGCGCGCTGACGTCGATCTCCTCGTCGAACGGCGTGTCGATCGCGCCGGCGGCGTTCGCGTCGTAGGCGCGCCCGTGGGTGCGCTCGCCTTCCAGGTTGTAAATCTGGACCTCGACGCGGGCCGAAGCGTCCAGGGTCACGCGCGCGTGAACCGTGGCGCCCCGTACCGGGTTGGGATAGACCATGAACGTCTCCTCCCGGAACGCCCGCGAGGAGGTCGCCGGCGCCCCCGCCGGCGCCGAGCGCCCGTGCCTCTCGAGGCCGCCCCCGTAGATCGGCCAGAACACGCGGCTCGAGGAACCACCCGTGAGGGACTGCACCAGCAGGGCGACCTGATCCAGCGTGGCGACGGTGTCGACGACGGTGTCCACGCCGCGCAGGGCGGGCACGGTTCCTGCGCCCACCAGCCGCAGCGCGCCGCCCGCCACGAGCGGCGCGATCGAGGGTGTAGCGGAGACCCCGGCCACGCCCACGCGCGGGAACCCGGGCGCCGCCGTTCCGTCCGCCCGTGCGGCCTGGAGCGTACCGTCCTCGAGGGCGAAGAGCACGTCGACGCGGCCGTCGCCGTCGAGATCGGCGAGCGCGGGGCTCTCGAGGCCGCGCGCGAGCGCACGCGGCGGCTGCTCGCCGGCTGATTCCGGGACGATGAGGCGTGGCCATTCCGTGGCCACGCGGCCGTTGGACTTGAGCACGTAAAGGTAGTCGCGGTCCCAGAGGGCAATCTCGAGCGTGCCGTCGTCGTCCACGTCGCCCAGCGCGGGCGCCGACGGTCGGTCCGCGCGCATCCGCACCAGCGTCGGCGAGACGGAGCCCGTCTCGCCGGCCTCGTTCTCGAAGATCGCCACCAGCCCGTCGGGAAACGTGAGCACCACCTCGTCGTGACCGTCGGCGTCGACGTCGCCCGCCGCCGGGGCCGACGGCAGGTAGTCCGCGCTCGCGTAGGACGGCGGAACGGCGAACGCGTAATGCCACGTCTTGGCCACCGCCTGCCCGACGAAGCTCGTGCCGGCGCTGTACAGGGCCGGCGTGTACGTCACGTGCACCTGCGCCGTGGTCGTGTCGACGGAAGCCACCACCACCCCCATTTTCGCCGGTGTCGCCCCGTTCGCCGTTCCCGCCAGGGCCAGGGGCGCGGCCAGCTGCCCGGGTACGCGCGCGGGCCACAGCGGCGCGAACGCCGGATCGCCGGGAACGAAGGGCGCGCCCGCGGAGTCCACGAACCCTACGCGCAGCGAATCCCCGACCACTTCCACCAGCGCGATCTCCGGGAAGCCGTCGTCGAGCAAGTCGACGAGCATCTGCGGCGCCGCCAGCGGCGCACCGGCGAAGAGCACGCCTTCGGTGAGGGGGTTGCCGTCGCCGTCGGCCAGTTCCGAGCCGTCGGCCTTCCACGCGTAGAGGCGTCCCGCCCGGTCGCTGGCGATGATCTCCACGTCCGCGCCGCCGTCGAGGTTGCCGAAGGCGGGCGGGCCCGTCCACACCGCGCCGGGGGCGACGATGTACGGGGCGATGGTGGAAGGGTCGGCGTCGACGTCGTCGTATTCCGCGCCCGTCTCGTCGAAGAGGTACACCAGACCGGTGTCGGCGAACACGACGATCTCCGAGGTTGCGTCGCCGTCGAGGTCCACCGGCGTGGCGGGCTGGCCAGAGGCGCGCGCGGCAAAGCGCGTGCGCGTCTCCTGGTACGGGAGCGCGCGGCGGATCGTGAGCGACATCACGGAGCCGATGGCCGAGATGTCCTCGATGGCGACGCCGCTGGGCACGTGCGCGTTGGAATCCGACGCCGGCTCGGTGGCGGGCGTGAACGCACTCTGGTTGCCGTCGCCGGAGCGGTAGGAGTCGAAATGGCTGCCCAGGGCAAAGGCGGCCGGTCCGCCGCGGTCGAGGTCCTGGACGCCGTCCGCCTCCTCGAGGTCCACGCCCTTGCGCGCCGCGTAGTCGTTGGGCAGACCGCCGAGCGCGAGCGCGTCGCGCACCACGCGCTCGTCGACGTGCCACACGTACACGCCCGATCCGGTGTGCCGCCGCGTCACATCGAAGCCGTAGGCGGGGTCGTAGCTCCGCACCGCGGGATTGGTGAGGTCGGTCAGGAAGAAATCGAACTCGGCTCCGTCCAGCGAGTCGGTGTTCTCCGGAACGAGGTTGCTGTCGAGATCGCCGAAGGTGAAGAGGCTGTCGAAATCGGCGTCGTGCACGCGGTTGACAACCAGGAAGTACTCGTCCTCGGTGATAGCCACCTTGACGCAGAGCGTGTCCGTGTCCGCACCCGTGTTGACGTCGGCGAGGCGAACGAACGCTGGCGACGCCTCCGCGGGGACGGTCACGGGGTCGAGCCAGCCGGCGAGCACGCGGTTGAACGCGCACGGGAAACCCGGGACGAACCCGTTGACATTGTACAGGCCGTAGGACATGAGGTCGAAACCGCCCACGCCCTGGGAATCGGGGATGGGGGGCGAGCTGTCGAAGAGCGGCACCAGACCGACGCGGCTCGCGATCTGGAAGACCCAGATCCCCAGCGTGCCCACCGCGAAGAAATCCTGCGAGGCGTCGGACGGAACGATGGAGAAGTTGTCGACG
>JAOTVO010000123.1 GCA_029863355.1 Candidatus Krumholzibacteriia bacterium | reverse complement strand
GACGCGCGAAGAGCGGCGCCACGAGGCCGCTGGTGATCGCCGCCAGGAGGATCGTCATGATGAACTGCCGGATCATCGAGACGAACAGCGTCGAGATGAACAGCACCAGCAGAAGGAGGAAGGCCTTGCGCACGCGCGCGGCGTCTGCGAGGAAGTCGTTATTGCCGGTCATTCTCTACCCTCCAGGTCTGGCTCGGCGTCCATTCTCACACGGGCCCCGCCCCGCTTGCACGGAAAACTCGACGGTGCAGGCCCCGCACCGTAAGCCTGATCCACAAATTCCAGATCATTCCCATCGTGTCGTTGGACGTGCGCGCGTCCTGGGTGGACTTCGGCGACGCGAACACGAGCATCATCCCGCTGGAAGCGACGGGACGCGCCAAGCTCGGCATGTTCTATGGCGGCCTCGGGTCGGCGAGCTCAAGTACACGCTACTCGAGACGGACGTCGGCCCGGCGAAGCTGGACGCGAGCGGCCTGGGTGTGAACGTGGGAGTCGTCTTCAACTGGTAGCGCTCCGAGAGACGCACGAGGGGTGTTGGTCTGTCTCCGCGTCGGGTCCTCGCGGGCGGACATGAACCTGGTTCGCCCGCTGCGGACGCCGCGTCTACAGACCAACACCCCTCGTATCTGCTATCGGTTAACGCCCGCACCACGGACGTCCCAGGACGTCCGCCTCGACCAACTCGACGATCTCCTCCGTGAAAAGCGTCCCCAGGGGCGTGCCGTCGAAGTCCGTCATTTCCGTCTGCACGCTGACATACATGCGCAGCAGCCCGCAGTTGCTGTACCACAGGAGCACATCGGCGTCGGGCTCGAGCTCGACCGGCACGATGCGCACGCGCATGCCCACGCGCCGGCCGATGGGCAGGCGCAGGAGGTCGCGCCCCTCGGCCGCAGAGGTGAAGAGCGGATCCTCGCGGATCACCCACTCCCGTCCCCGCCGCAGCGGATAGACCAGGCGCGTGAGCTCTTCGTCCTCGGGTGCGACGGCCGCCGCGCTCGCGGCTAAGGCATCCGCCCCGAGCATCGCGGCCGTGACGAGGCGGCGGTGCCGCTCCAAGTGGGCGGCGATGGCCGCGCGGCGTCCCGGGTGCGTTTCATTGCGCAGGATCGCGTGCGCCACGCCGGCGCCGTCGGCCGCGGACACGGTCAGCGCCCGCCGCCCGCCTTCCTTGCCTGCCGCGGCGATGAGAACCGGCGGCTCGCTCATGGCGACGTTCGCCTCGTAGAGGCCGTCGCGGTCCTGGCGGTAACGGATCCAGTACGTGGTCGTATCCTCGAGGCCCTCGAAGCGCTCGATGAGGCGCCACTCCTCGATCGCGTAGGTGCGCCCGAAAAGCACCTCCTCACCGATCATCTCCCGCGACGATTCTCCGCCGATGTCGGCGACGACGGTGCCGTCGTCATACCAGGCACGGAACTGGCGATCGGCGCGCCAGTGGTTGCCGGTCCGCAGCGGATAGTAACGCGCCCACATGCCGCCCGGCGGGAACATGGCGGCGCTTTCGGCCAGGAGCGCTTCGTCGCCGGCGGGTGCCGTCTGGACCGGCGTGGCTTCCTCGCCGCAGCTCGAGACGAGCGCGAGGGCGGCGAGCAGGAGCGTTGCGATGATCACGAATGATGCAGAGCTGACTCTCATGGTGCCTCCGTAGGCGCAAAGGGCCGCCGTTCGGCCGGCCCTTCGCCGGTTCATTCGGCCTTGCCCGCGTAGATGTCCATGATCTTGTGCAGGAACTTGACCGCCTCGTCGTGCGGGCGCTGGAACGAGTTGCGGCCGATGATCGATCCGAAGCCGCCGCCGTCGCGGATGGCGCGGACCTCGTCGAAAACACCCTCTTCACCCTTCTTCCCACCGCCCGAGAAGATCACCATGCGTTTGCCGTCGAAGGCGCTCTGCACCACGTGGCGCACGCGCTCGGCGAGCGTGGCGATGGGGACGCCCTCCTTTTCGTATACCTTGCGCGCCGCGTCCTGCTCGATGTTCTCGCTGGGGAGCTTGACCTTAATGACGTGCGCGCCGATCTGCGCGGCGATCTGTGCGGCGTACGCGGCGACGTCGACCGCCGTCTCGCCTTCCTTGGACAGCGATGTGCCCCGCGGGTACGACCAGACGATCACGGCCAGCCCCGCCTCGCGCGCCTCCTCGGCCAGCTCGCGCAGCTGCTCGTACATCTCGCGCCAGACGCTCGACCCGGGGTAGATGGTGAAGCCGATGCCCACGCACCCCAGCCGCAGCGCGTCCATCACGCTGGAGGTCTGCGCGGGGATGGGGTCGTTCTCGCTCACCAGGGTGTCGTGGTTGTTCACCTTGAGGATGAGCGGGATCTTGCCCGCGTACGCGTGCGCCACTTGCTGGATGGAGCCGTAGGGCGCTGCGTAAGCGTTGCAGCCCGCGTCCAGGGCCAGCTTGACGTGGTACTCGGGGTCGTACCCGGCCGGGTTCACGGCGAAGCTTCGGGCCGGCCCGTGCTCGAAGCCCTGGTCGACGGGCAGGATGACGACCTTGCCCGTGCCGGCGAGACGGCCCGAGGTGAGAATGCGGTAGAGCTTGGCGCGCGTGCCGGGGTTGTCCGAGGCGTAGTTGGCGAGAATGCGGTCGACGGGAGACCCTGTTTCGGTCCGTACTGCGGTAGACACGGTCACGTCCTCCTGTGTGAAGAAAAGGTGGGCGCCGAGACCCGCGGCGGAGTCGCGGCGCCCATCATCATAGCACAGCACAGAGGACTTTTGAACCCCGGCGCCTCAGCCGCGGCGGCCCACGGGGCGGCGGCGCGGCGCGTCCCGCTCGGCGGCCAGTACGTCGATGCGCCGCTGCAGATAGGGCGAGAAAAGGCCCCGGTAGCGGGCCTGCAGCTCGGCGCGGCGCCAGTCGTCTCCCGTCACCCGCCCCCGGCACGCCAGCGCGCCGCACCGGCAGTCGAACTCGTCGTAGGGCGCGCCATCCGAGGTCGCATAGTCGAAGCAGATCTCCTCGCCCGGGTCGATGTCCCGCAGCGCGACCAGGGCGACCTGCCCCGAGAGCCCCGCGTTGGGCTCGCAGGAGTGGTTGACCCAATCCGCGGGGCCTTCGTGGGTCGTCCACAGGTAGAGGTCCTCCTCTACTTGTAGACACAGCCGGCGCTCCTCGGCCGGCAGCTCGGCCAGGCGCTCGCCGGCTATGATCTCGCCTCCCCACACCACCAGCAGCTCGCCCGCCCCGATGTGCTGCAGCGCGAATACGCCGTGATTGCCTTTGTTAGAGACGTCGCTGCCCACCAGCTTCGGGGACACGTACCCCGTCGGATATGCTTCCATGGATGCTCCTCTACGGCGCGGCGGCCTCGCGGCGCCCGCGGCGCGAATGCGGTGGTTCGTCCGGAGCGCCCGGCGCCCGGCCCCTGCTCGTCGGCCGCCCCGGCGGGCGGCCTCCGCTGCCGAAAGCAAATATACCTGCACGAGCCGCCGCGCAACTGCAAAACACGCGCCAAAAAAAAAGGGGGAGGCCGAGAAGCCCGCTTCCGGGGGGGGTCAGTCGACGGTGACCACCCGCACGGGGTGCCTCGCCCGCAGCTCGTAGAGGTCGGGGCGGCGGTCGAAGAGCGGGCGCACGCTGCCCTTGTCGCGGTACTGGTGGAGACTGGTGAGGTCGAGATCCGAGATCACTACGGTCTCCACGTTGGGCTCGGCCTCGGCCACCGTCGCCTCGCGGGGAAAGGCGAAGTCGCTGGGGGTGAGCACGGCCGCCTGCCCGTAGTTGATCAGGTACGACTTGACCATGGGCAGGTTGCCGACGTTGCCCGAGAGCACGACGTAGATGTAGTTCTCCACGGCGCGGGCATGCGCCGTGTAGCGCACCCTGTAGTAGGCCTTCTTCTCGTCCGTCGAGAAGGGCACGAAGACGATCTCGGCTCCCGCCAGCGTGAGCAGTCGCGCCGCCTCCGGAAACTCGATGTCGTAGCACACCTGGATGGCGATCCTCCCGTGCGCCGTCTCGAAGACGCGCAGCTCGTCCCCGGGCACGAATCCCCACGTGGCGCGCTCGGAAGGCGTGATGTGCAGCTTGTCCTGCGTGTACACGTTGCCGTTCGGCGTGAACAGGTGCGCGACGTTGTAGAGCTGTCCCTCGCGCTCGATCGGGTGCGAGCCCCCGACGATGTAGATGCCGCGGTCCTTCGCCTTGCGCTGCAGCATGCCCACGTAGCGGTCGGCCATGTTCGCCAGCCGCATCATCGCTTCGCGGTCATCTAGATCGGAAGGGAAAGTACTGAAGAGCTGCGCCGTGAACAGCTCCGGGAAAACCAGGTAGTGACAGAAGTAGCTGTCGGCGGTGTCGACGAAGAACTCCACCGTCTGCTCGAACTCGGCCCAGGTCTGGATGCGCCGCATGAGGAATTGCGAGGCGCATACGCGCACCTTGCGCACGGGACGCCGCAGCGGCCCGGCCGCGATGCGGCGCTGCCCTGGTTTGAAGTCGGGATTGAGATACTCGAGGAAGGTCGAGTAGTTCAGGCTCGAGCGGTCGTCCATGAAGTCCATGAGCACCCGCCTGACCGTGTAACCCGCCTTGAGGTGAGCGGTGAGCGCCGAGTCCTTGAACTCGCCGGCGGCCACCTTGGCCACGTACTCCTCGGCCGTCATCTTGCCCTCGTAGTCCCGGAAGCCGGGGATGCGGCCGTAGGCGATCATGCGGCGCAGGTTGTAGCGCTTCAGGATCCGCTTGCGCTCGCGGTAGAGCAGGCCCGCCAGCCCCTTGCCGCGGAAGTCGGGGTGGACGGCGATGTCGGCTCCGTAGAGCGTGTCCCCGCCGGGGTTGTGCGTCTTGAACGTGCCGCCCCCGGTGATCTCGCTGTAGCGGTACGGCTCGTCATCGTCTGCGAGTTGCACGATGACGGAGGTGGCGTAGCCCACCACGCCACCCTCGTTCTCCACCAGGAACTGCCCCTCGGGAAAGGTGGCGAGCTGCATGGCGTGCAGCCGCTCGCCGTAGTGCGCGTTCGCGGGGTAGTCCGGGTAAGCGGCCCGGTGACAGGCCATGATCGCGGGGATGTCGGCCTCGGTCCAGCGGCGGGCCTTGAATGCGCGGCGAGGACTCATGTGGGGCATTGTAACCGAAGACGCGGCGAGCGTCACGATGGAATGTGCGGACTAGCCGCGCAGGTCGGCGAGATAGTCGGAGGCCCACTTGTGGACCGTCTGCTCGCGGACGCGGCTCATCATGGCGGCGTGGCGCTCGCGCCGTTCCTCGATCGGCATCTCCAGGGCGCGCGCGATGCCGTGCGCCACGTCCTCGGCCATGAACGGGTTGACGAGCACGGCGTCGCCGAGCTCGTCGGCCGCGCCGGCGAAGCGCGACAGCACGAGCACGCCGGGATCCTCCGGGACTTGTGCCGCCACGTACTCCTTGGCCACCAGGTTCATCCCGTCGCGCAACGGGGTCACCAGCCCGACGCGCGCGTTCCGGTAGAATCCGATCAGGTCTTCCTGCGGGTAGGAGCGGTAGAGGTAGCGGATGGGCTCCCAGTCGTGCTCGGAGAGGGCGCCGTTGACGCGTCCCACGATGGCGTCGGTGTCGCGCTTGAGTTGGCGATACTGAGCGACGTCGGTGCGCGAGGGCGAGCTGATCTGGACGTAGGAGACGCGGCGCTTGAAGCGCGGGTAGAGCCGGAAGAGCGCCTCGAACGCCTGGATTCGCTCGGGCATGCCCTTGGTGTAGTCCAGCCGGTCCACGCCGAGGATGAGGGCCCCCTCCCCGATCGCGCGGCGCAGCGACTTCACCCGTCCCGGTTCCCGGACGTCCTCGCCCCGCGCGAAGCGCTCGACGTCGATCCCGACCGGGTAGACACCCACACGCTGCGCGCGCGTCCCCCAGCGCAGCGTCTCTCCGTCCCACTCGGCGCCCAGCACCCGGCGGCACGCGTAGACGTAGTTGGCGCGGAAGCCCGCCGTCTGGAAACCCACGACGTCGTAGTCGAGGAGCGCGCGCAGGAACTGCTCGTACTCGGGCAGGATGCCGAGGATGTCGAGGCCCGGGAACGGGATATGGAGAAAGAGGCCCACACGTCCGCGCCAGCCCGCCTCGCGGAGCTCGCGACCGACCAGCAGCAGGTGGTAGTCGTTGACCCAGACCAGGTCGTCCACGCGCAGCGTGGACATGAGCGCGTTGGCGAACATAGCGTTGACCGAGCGGTAGATCTCGAGATGCCACGACGAGAACTCCGCGTCGCGCGGGAAGCTGTGAAACAGGGGCCAGATGGTGCGGTTGGAAAAGCCCTTGTAGTAGGCGTCGTACTCGCGCGCCGTCAGGTCGATGCCGACGAGCCCCAGCGACTCCGTCAGTGGTTTTTCCTCTCCGACGCCGCGCTCCCCGCGCGTCGTGCGCCCGCTCCAGCCCATCCACACACCGCCGCCCGGGCTCTGCCGCAGCGCCGCCTCTAGCGCGAAGGCCAGTCCCCCGACGGGAACCGCGCGCGTGCCTTTTTCCGCCGTGCCCGCCGCGGGCAGCCGGTTGGAGACAACCACGACGCGCGGGGCGGACCGCGCCGGCGACACGTGGCGGCCGCGCCCGGCCGCCGTGTAGCGCCAGCCCTGCAGGAAGGGAAGCACGTCGGCCTGGCTGGGCAGGCAAGCCTGGGCGGCCGTGCCGGCGTCGGCGACGCCGACGCGCACGCCGACCCCGCGCCCGGCCAGCGCTCGGAAGGCATCCTCGTCGGTCTCGTCGTCGCCGACGTAGACGGCGAAGACGCCCGCGGGCGATTCGGCCAGCAGCGCCTCGATGGCCTGGCCCTTGTGGAAGCTCCGCGAGCGGATCTCGACGCCACCGTTGAAGGCGCGGCACCCCAAGCCGTGGGCCCGCGCGACGGGCGTGAAGACGTGGTAGGCCAGCTCCTCGACCTCGAGCGCCCGCTCGGGCTCCAGTCCGCGCGTGTGCACGGCCACGCTGGCCGGCTTGGCCTCGATGTGGGCGCTCAGACCCGCCCCCTCGGCCGCTTCGCGCGCGCGCGCGAGCCCGGCGCGCTCGGAGGCGGGGAGCTCCTGGTCCTCCACGTGGCCGGGCGCGCGCGAGCGCTCGAAACCGTGCGCCCCGAACGTCTCGACGGGGAGCCCGCCCATGAGCTCGCGCACCTCGGCGCTGGGGCGACCGGACACGATGGCCACGCGCGTGTCGCCTGTCTCGATGATGGCCTGGATGGTTTCGACAATGCCGGCGGACGGTGTGGCCGCCATGCGCTCACGGTGGAAGGGGGCGAGGGTGCCGTCGTAGTCGAGGGCGAGGAGGCGAGTCTCGGCCGAGCGCACACTTTCCCAGAACGCGTCGGGCAGACGCGCTCGCGGCGCCCGGGGGCGCGCCGCGACGGGCTTCGACGGATTCCGTTCGGGTGTCGTGATAGGTTTCAGCCGAGCAGGTGCGAGCCCGAGCCCTACCACCTCCCACTCCTCGAGGGGGATGATAGGCTACCTAGCCGGCCGCGTCAACCGCGGGCGCCGCGAGGGCGAAGTGCGGGCGCGTCGAGCCGGAAACCCGGCGGCGCGGGGTCGATACCGGCCAGGAGACGCGCCAGCACCAGATGGCGCCGCGCCAGCTCGGGCAGGAGGAACCACCGCCGCACGTGCTTGCGGCCCTGCGCGCCGAGCGCGGCCGCCAGCTCGGGGTCGTCCAGCAGGCGCTTCATGTGGGCGGCGATGGCGTCGACGTCGAGGGGATCCACGAGGAATCCGGTTTGCCCAT
>JAOTVO010000122.1 GCA_029863355.1 Candidatus Krumholzibacteriia bacterium | reverse complement strand
GAGCCCCAGCCGACCGACCCCTACGAGATCACCTCTCAGATATCCGAATCGATGCGCCGGCTCGCCGGCGATCCCCAGGGGGCGCTCGAGATCCTGCGCCGGCTCGACCAGCGCTACCCGGGCGAGGAGCGCGTGCTGTCGCGCCTGGGCTACGTCTATCAAGTGATCGGTTACAGCGACTCGGCCGCGATGTGTTACCAGGGCGCGCTGAAGGCGAACCCGCGCAGCCTCGAGGCGGGGAAGGCGCTCGCCCTGCTCTACTTCGGCGACGGGCGTGACCGCGAAGGCATGCTGGTGCTCGAGGAGCTGATCTCCGCGAACGGGCACGCGATCGGCGCGTACAAGACCGTCGGCAACACGCTCCGCGACATCGGCCGGCTCGACGAGGCGCTGCAAATCTTCGAGCGGGGGCGCGCGCAGAGCGCGCGCAACGCCGTGCTCACGCTGGAGGTGGCGGCCCTGCACCTGCAGATGGGCAACTACCAGCAGGCCGTCGACGAGTACCTGGCCTACGTCGGGGACGTCGCCCGCAACTACGCCTTCGTGCGCGGCAAGATACTGGAGGCGATGAGCGAAGCCGGCGACCAGCAGGACGCGGTCGTCGCCGGCCTGCAGGGCCGGCTGGAGACCGGACAGGGCAACCGATTCGTGATCCTGGACATCCTCGCCGCGCACTACCTCGAGCGCGGAGCGCTGGAGAAGTCACTGGAGATGGCGCTCCTGGCGGACAAGGAGCCGCAGTCGGACGGATCGGTGCTCCTGCTCCTGGCCGAGCAGATCCTGGCCGGGGCGGAGTCGCGCCCGCGCGAGCAGCGCGCGCACTATCTCGACCTGGGCGTGCGCGCCCTGGACGCGTTCGCGCGCAGCCGGCCGCGCGCACCGGGCAGCGACCGCGCCAAGTACATGCTCGCGCGCATCTACACGGAGCTCGGCGCGGGCGTGGTACCCGACATGCCCGCCGCGGAACGCACCGCCTACCTGGAGCGCGCCGTCGCGGAGTACCAGGATCTGTCGCGCCGCCATCCCGCCTCGGAGTACGCCGAGCTCGCCTACCTGGAGCGCGGCGAGATCCTGCTGCACCGGCTCAAGCGCTCGCACGACGCGCTGGACGCGTACAAGTCGGGGGCGGTGAACTCGCGGCGCTACGGCGACGTCTTCGCGGCGCGCATCGCCGACCTCTACATCGGCCTCGGCGACTACGACGCCGCGGACCACTATTTGGCCAGCATGGCGCGGTCTCGATCCCCCGAGCTGATGCGCACGGCCGACTACTACACCGGCCTGCTGCTCGCCTCCCGCGGCGAGTTCGCAGCGGCGCGCGACACGCTCACCGCGCTCGCCGAGCTGGACCCCGCGTCCCCGTACACCAACGATGCCATCGAGGCGGCGTGGGTGATCGAGGAGGCCACGCAGTACGAATCCCAGGCGTTGCCCGTCTACGTCGAGGCGATGCGGGCGGAGATGATCGGCGACACCGCGACGGTGGTCGCGCGCCTCTTCGCCATTGCGGCCATGCCCGTCCACGAGACGCTCCGCCCCCGCGCGCTCTTCTGGCTGGGGCGCACGCTGCGCCAGTCCGGCGACCTGCACGGGGCGCTCACGACCCTGCGCCGCTTCCTGGAGGAATACCCGGAGGAGCAGATGCGCCCCGACGTCAAGCGCGAGATCGCGGCGGTGTACGAGTTCGGCTTCGAGCAGTACGCGCGCGCCCTCTCCGAGTACGAGGCGGTGCTCGTCGAGTACCCCGAGTACGCGTTCCTGGACGAGGTGCGCAAGGACGTGCGCCGGCTGCGCTACATCGTCAAGGGAGAGCGAAATGGGCACTAGGCTGGCAGCGATCCTGTGCGCCGCCCTGCTCGCCGCGGGGGCGGTGACGGCGCGCGCGCAGGCCATGCTCGTGGCCATGGACCTCTCGCAGTCGAACCACCTGAAGGCGTACGGGCTGGCCTACCGGGCCATCGAGCGCGGGCACGTCGTCGAGTGGCTCCTCAACTACCGCGGGGGCAGCTTCCTCCTGCCACTGTCGCAGGACAACGTGCTCGACGCGCGCCTCAAAGACGTGTCGTACGTCGAGGTGAGCGGCGGCGACGTGGCGCGGATGAAGGCAGAGATCGAGCAGAGCAACATGGAGGTCGTGCGCCTGGAGAAGGCGCCGCGCATCGCCGTGTACATCCCCCCCGTGGCGCAGCCGTGGGACGACGCCGTGACCCTCGCCCTCGAGTACGCGGAGATTCCTTACGACAAGGTGTTCGACGAGGATGTCTTCGCCGGCAAGCTGAACAACTACGACTGGCTCCACCTCCACCACGAAGACTTCACCGGGCAGTACGGGAAGTTCTTTGCCGCCTACCGCACCGCCGACTGGTACCAGAAGCAGGTGGCCGACTTCGAGCTGCGCGCGCGCCGGCTCGGCTTCGAGAAGGTGAGCGACGAGAAGAAGGCCGTGGCCGAGAAGATCCGCGAGTACGTGGTGGGCGGCGGGTTCCTCTTTGCCATGTGCTCGGCGTGCGACACCTACGACATCGCGCTGGCCGCGCACGGCGTAGACATCGTGGCACAGGAGCTCGACTACGACGGCCTCACGCCCGGCTACCAGGACCAGCTCGACTACGAACGCTGCTTCGCCTTCACCGGCTTCCGCTTGATAACCAACCCGTTCGTCTACGAGTTCTCCGACATCGACACCTCCGACTACGTGCGCGCGCGCGGCGCCGAGTCCGACTACTTCACGCTCTTCGAGTTCTCCGCCAAGTACGACCCCGTGCCCACCATGCTCACCCAGAACCACGTCGGCGTGGTGAAGGGATTCCTCGGCCAGACGACCGGCTTCAAGAAAGACCTCGTCAAGAAGAGCGTCGTCATCCTGGGCGAGGATGCCGTGCACGGCGAAGTAAAGTACCTCCACGGCAACTTCGGCCGCGGCACCTTCACCTTCCTCGGCGGGCACGACCCCGAAGACTACCAGCACGCCGTGGGCGACCCCGCCACTGAGCTCTCGCTCCACACCACCTCCCCCGGCTACCGCCTCATTCTCAACAATGTGCTCTTCCCGGCGGCCAAGAAGAAGAAGCTGAAGACGTAGCCACCCCCTTGACGAGCGGGCCGGGGAGCGGGATGATCCGACAGATCAATCCGCTGGGGGAGCTTCCGTGCCGTTCCACACCTGGCGTCCCCTTGGACACTGTCCCCGCGGTGGCGATCGGCTTCAACCCACCAGGGAGGGAGACATGGCTACGCGCACTGCGTTCGCCGCCATCGCTCTGCTCACGCTGCTGGCCGCGAGCAGCGCCGAGGCGTTCGACGGTAACCGCAAGGGTTTCATTCTCGGGTTTGGGCTGGGTGGAGGGATGGCGTCCTTCACGCAGACCGTCGAGCTCACGGGGCAGCCGGAGCAAACGTCCGACCGCGAAAGCAAGGGCGCCTTCGCCACGGACTTCAAGATCGGCGGGGGATTCAACGAGCAGTTCCTGCTCTACTACGTCGCGCGCTCGTCGTGGTTCAGCATCACGAACGCGCTCAATGAGAAGGTCACCATCCTCAACCAGGTCGGGGGGGTGGGCGCCACCTACTTCCTCTCCGAGGCGTCGTCCTCCGCGTACTTCCTGGGCGCGATCGGTCTGGGGACGTGGTCGACGCCGTTCGAGAGCGGGGGGAGCACCTGGCTTGGCATCGGGCTCACCGGCGGTGCCGGCTTCGAGTTCGCCAAGTACTGGTCGGTGGAGGGCACGGTTTCGTGGAGCAACCCGTCGGACGAAGAGCCAGGGATCAAGGCGAAGAGCAACGTCGTCTCGGTCCTGGTGACCATCCAGGGCACCGCCTACTGACGCGGCCGTAGTGGTTATCGCTTGACACCGTCTTGACGATGCCGGCATAATTCGGCCACCGAGGGCTAGCGTAACCTATTGAGTTACTATCGGTTAGCCAGACTAGCCATTAGACGACGGGTCCGAGCTGGTAAAGGGAGGTGACGCGCCCGCGTGGCCCTTTCGCGGTCAGCGGGTGGTGCATGGAGAAGAATCTAGTGCAGTGCATGAAATGCAACAAAGGCACATTGATGCCCTTGTCGGACTACGGCCGTGATGGCGCCCCCATCATGTACAAGGCGTGGGTGTGCTGCAACCCGTCGTGCGGGTTCAACATCCGCATCGACAACGGGGAGATCAGCCTCGGGCGGGACATCAGCACGTCGGTGAAGTAGGGCAGACGTTCTCGGCAACCGCCGGCGCCTACGGCGCGCCGGCATCGCGGGGAGGCTCGGTTTCCGGGCCTCCCCGTTTGATTCGCACCAGCAGGTACACGAGCAGCACCACGGCCACGACGAACATGCGGACGTCCTGCAGGTAGAAGGGGGGCTCGCTCGCTTCCAGGACGTCGGTGAACGTCAGCTGCAAGAGGGCGATGGTGTTGAAGACGGCGTGGGCCATGACCGTGTAGGAGAGGTTGCCCGAGGCGTAGAAGACAAAGCCGAGGTAGATCCCGAAGAAGCCGATGCTGACGAGGAGGTGCGGGTTCAGGTGGACCGCGCCGAAGACGATCCCGGCCAGGACGAACGCCAGCACGCCCCCCATGTTGCGCGCGAAGATCCGCTGCACGAATCCGCGAAAGACCATCTCTTCGGCCGCGGGCACGAGCAGGCACAGACCCACGAACGTCACCGCGAACGCCCAGGCGCCTTCCGGCTTGAGCTCGCTGACGCTGCGCAGGTAATCCTCGGGCACGGGCATGAACTGCTGATTGATCAGGTAGATTTGGTCGACCACGACGACCACGGCGAGCGTGGCGAGGACGACGTAGACGCTGCGCGCGAGACGGGGGCGCTGGACGCACAGCTGCCGGCGCAGGCCGCCGCCGAAGCGCCGGGCCACGAGCCCCAGGGGCAGCATGATCCCGACCAGTGCGGAGACGCCGATGCCCGACCGGTACTGCCCGACGGCGAGGAAGAGCTGCTGGATGTACATGCTCGAGAGCACGCAGCTCCCGCAGAAGATGAGGAGCAGGTAGTTGTTCACCGCGGTAAAGACGTCCGCGCGGCCGACTTCGGTGTTGCTGCGTGGCTTTTCGTCCATTAGACTGGCATCAAGCTGGCATTACATTGGCGTTGGACCGGCATGCGAACGCGCGCCGGGAAAACGCCGCGTCCCGCTCCCGCGACATTATAGCATGATCAAGCTCGTCATCTTCGATCTGGACAACACCCTCACGGATTTCATGGGGATGAAGGAGAGCGCCGTCGACGCCGCCGTCGGCGCGATGGTGGACGCCGGTCTGCGCTTCCCCCGCGACGACATCAAGGCAAAGATCTACGAGGTGTACGAGCGGGAGGGCATCGAGTTCCAGAAGGTGTTCGACCGCGCCCTCGAGGAGCTGATCGGTCACGTCGACTCCAAAATCCAGGCGGCGGGAATCGTCGGCTACCGCCGGGCCAAGGAAGCATCCCTCGTGCTCTACCCCCACGTCACACTGACGCTGATCGAGCTGATGAAGCGCGGCATCCACCTGGCCGTCGTCTCCGACGCCCCGCGCAAAGAAGCCTGGCTGCGGCTGTGCTATCTCCAGCTCCACCACATGTTCGACTTCGTCTCCACCTTCGAGGATACCGGCGAGCGAAAGCCCAGCCCGGTTCCCTTTCAGCGCGCGCTCGACCACTTCGGCATCACGGCGCGGGAGACGATCATGGTGGGCGACTGGCCCGAGCGCGACATCACGGGCGCGGCGAAGCTGGGCATGATCACGGTCTTCGCCCGTTACGGCGACACCTTCGGCACGACGGAGAGCGGGGCCGACCACGAGGTCGACGACATATACGAGCTGGTCGACATCGTCGACCAGTTCAACGCCGCGCGCCCGCGCGCCGGCAGCTGAGTCGTCCGATGTACGTCCTCACCAGCGAACAGATGCAGCAGGTCGACGCCGAGACGATCGACCGAATATGCCCGGGGCTCGAGCTGATGGAGCGCGCCGGACGCGGCTGCGCCCAGGTGATCCACGAGCGCCACGGCGGCGGCGGGGAGGCGGGGGACGCCGAGACATCCGGCGAGGGCGACAACGATGCGCGGCGGGCGGTGATCTTCGTCGGTCCCGGCAACAACGGCGGCGACGGCCTGGTGATCGCCCGCCACCTGGCCCAGCTCGGCTGGGCGTGCGCCGTGCACCTCCTGACGCTGGCCGACGCCTTCACTCCCGACGCGAGCAAGAACTACCAGCGCCTCAAGAAGGTCATCGGCCGCCACGCGCTCGTGAGCGAGATCGACGCGTCGCGCGCCGACTGGAGCGAGCGCGCCCAGGAGGAGCTGGCCGGCGCCGACGTGGTGGTGGACGCCATCCTCGGCACCGGCGTGAGCGGCGCCCCGCGCGGCGCGGTGCTCGAGGCGATCCGGCTCATCAACAGTTGCGCGGTCCCCGTGGTGGCGATCGACATCCCCTCGGGGGTAAACGGCAGCACGGGCGAGTCCCCCGGCGAGGCCGTGGGCGCCGACGAGACGCTCACCATCGGCGCCCCCAAGGTGGGGCTCCTGTTCCACCCCGGCCGGCACCTCTGCGGCGAGGTGTCGGTGATCGACATCGGCTTTCCCGAGGAGATCATCGAGAAGCACGCCGAGCCGCACTACCTTCTCGACCGCGCCGAGGCGGCGCGGCGGCTGCCCTATCGCTCGCCGGCCACGCACAAGTTCGACGCGGGCGTGCTGGTGATGGTGGCCGGGAGCGCCCAGTACCGCGGCGCCGCCCTCCTGGCGGGGGAAGCGGCGCTGCGTGGCGGGTGCGGCATGGTCTACCTGGGCCTGCCCGCGAGCATCCGCCCCGAGATCGACGTGGCGCTGCGCGAGGTGATCACGGTGCCGCTGCCCGAGACCGCTGAGGGGACGGTGGCGCCGGAGGCGGTCGAGCACCTGCAGCCCTACCTGGGGCGCGCCCACGCGGTGGCCATCGGCCCCGGCATCGGCCGGCATCCGGACACCGAGCGCTTCGTGCGCGAGTTCCTCAGCGCCTGCGGCCTGCCGGCCGTGGTGGACGCCGACGCCGTCACCGCTTTCACCGGCCAGCCCGAGCGGCTCGGCGAGTTCGACCCCCCGGTGGTGATCACGCCCCACAGCGGCGAGCTGGGCCGGCTCCTGGGGGAGGAGATCGCGGAGGGCGCCGTCGAGCGGCTGCGGGGGACGGCCGCCATCGCCCAGCAGCTGCGGGTCACCCTCCTGCACAAGGGCGCGCCCACCCTGGTGGCCGAGCCGCTCCGGGGGGTCTACGTGAACACGACGGGCAGCTCCGCTCTGGCCACGGGCGGCACCGGCGACGTGCTCACCGGGCTCCTGGGGAGCTTCCTGGCCCAGGGCGCTTCACCCATCGACGCCGCCTGCGTGGCCGCCTGGCTCCACGGCCGCGCCGGTGACCTGGCCGCCGCGGAGTGGGGGCGGCGGGGCGTGATCGCCGGCGACCTCCTGCGCTACCTGGGCGGCGCCATGGTGGAGTTGGAGGCGGCGGCCCGGGCGTGATTGCCCGCGAACGTCGTTGACACCCCGCACGCCGTCCACTAGAGATTGTCTTTTCGTGGCCCGACGCACCCCGTTGAATCGACCGGCCGGTGGATGAAGACCCCCAGGAGCGCGCAAAGGATGGTGGCGTGATGCAAAGCCGTACCCCCCAGGAAGTCCTGAAGTACGCCAAGGAAAAGGGAGCCGTGGTGCTCGACCTCAAGTTCATCGATTTTCCCGGCATGTGGC
>JAOTVO010000121.1 GCA_029863355.1 Candidatus Krumholzibacteriia bacterium | reverse complement strand
AATGTGGGAGGGGCGGCGCGCGACTGCCTCTGTGTCGAATAACCACCGGAGACTGCCATGTCCGTGAGACCCGTCAAGCGAATCATCCAGGCCCAGCCCACCATCGAAGGCGCGGGTGTCAAGCTGCGGCGTGCGTTCGGCTTCGGACAGACGGACGACTTCGATCCGTTCCTGCTGCTCGACGACTTCCGCAACGAGAACCCGGACGACTACGTCGCCGGATTCCCGTGGCACCCCCACCGGGGCATCGAAACGATCACGTACGTCCTGGCCGGAGCGGTGGACCACGGCGACAGCCTGGGGAACCGCGGCACCTTGGGGGCCGGCGACGTGCAGTGGATGACCGCGGGCAGCGGGATTCTGCACCAGGAGATGCCGCACGGTGACGCCCGCGGACGGATGCACGGTTTCCAGCTGTGGGCGAATTTGCCCGCCGCGGTGAAAATGACCGCGCCGCGCTACCAGGACGTGCCGGCCCGGGAGATCCCGGAAGTGATCGACGACGACGGGACGCGCGTTCGCATCGTCGTCGGAGACTTCCGGGGCAAGAGGGGTCCGGTGGACGGGATCGCGGCGGACCCGTGCTACCTCGACGTGTGGGTGCCGGCGGGACAGCGCAAGACGCTGCCGGTAGAGACGACCCGACACGCGTTCGCCTACGTCTTCGAAGGCTCGGGCACGTTTCGCGACGCCTCGCAGCCGCGTCCGGTCAAGACGGATCGCGTGGGGTCGGCCGGCGAGCCGGTGCTCGAAGAGACGGGGAACCGGTCGTTGGTGCTGTTCGACACCGGTGACGAGGTGACCGTCCAGGCCGGAGACGCCGGCATCAGGTTCCTGCTCGTCTCGGGCCGGCCGCTCGAGGAACCCGTCGCCTGGCAGGGCCCGATCGTGATGAACACGCCGGAAGAGCTACGGCAAGCCTACGCCGAGCTCCGCGACGGGACGTTCATCAAAGACCGCGACTAGGGCGCTCGCGCGCCGATCGCTTCTATTCGAAACGCTTCAGCAAGTCTTCGTTCGTGGGGTGCTGCTCGAGCAGCTTGAGCAGCTCCTCGATGGCCTGTCGGGGGGGGAGCCCGAGGGCCCGCCGGCGCAGCTTGTTGATGGTCGCGAGCTCCACTGGGGAATAGAGGAGCTCGTCGCGACGGGTCCCGCTGTCGGCCAGCTTGATGGCGGGGAACACCCGGGCCTCGGCCAGGGAGCGGTCGAGGACGATCTCGCTGTTACCCGTGCCCTTGAACTCCTCGAAGATCATGTCGTCCATGCGGGAGCCGGTGTCGATCAACGCGGTGGCGAGCACGGTGATAGATCCGCCGTCCTCCACGTTGCGCGCCATCCCGAAGAACTTGCGCGGGATTTCCAGCGCGCGCGAATCCAGGCCGCCGCTCATGGTGCGGCCGGACCCGGAACCGTGCTGATTGAACGCGCGCCCCATGCGCGTGATGCTGTCCACCATCACGACCACGTCGTGACCGCACTCCAGCTCGCAGCGCACCTGCGCCATGCACATGTTGGCGAGGCGGACGTGCTCCTGCACGCTCTGGTCGCTGCTGCTGGCCAGAACCTCGGCCGCCACTTGGCGCCGGAAGTGCGTCACTTCCTCCGGCCGCTCGTCGATGAGCAGGACCACGATGCGTGCGTCGGGGGCATCGGCGTGTATGGCGTTGGTCAGTTCCTCGAGCAGCTGGGTCTTGCCCGTTTTCGGAGAGGCCACGATGAGCCCGCGCGTGCCCCGGCCCATGGGCGCGAACAGGTCTACGATGCGCATGGAAGGGTTGCCGCCGTCGGCCAGCCGAAAGCGCCGGTCCGGATTGACGGCCAGGAGCTTCGCAAACGGCGTGCGCGCGCGAAACTCCTCGGGCGTCAATCCACATATGGATTCCACCTCCGCGACCTGCGTGCCTTGCTTGACCGCTCGCGCGGAGCCGGAGACCAGGGCGCCGGTGACCAGCCCGAAGCGCTGGATCGTCTTCTGGGGAACGAACGGGTCGCCCCGGCCGGGCTGGAAGGAGCGCGCCGGATCGCGGAGGAAGCCGCCGCGCACCCGCTCGAGGACTTCGAGAACACCTGAGACAGCGTTGGACATGTTAGTAAGGAACGAGGCCGTCCATCCCCATGGCCTTGCGAGCGTAGGCGATCTGGCCGAGGTGCCACGCCTCGTGGTAGGTGAAGAACAGAACCGCGCCGCGCACGGTCTTGTCGCCGTTGGGCAGATTCCAATCGATCTTCTTCGTGTATTGATCCTCGCTCGCCTGTTCCATCTGCCTGAACAGCGCATCGGAGATGTCGATCCAAGCGGACTTGATGTCCGACATGGAAGGGTAGTCCGCAGTTGCATTGTACTTCGCTTTGAGTTGTTCCTCAAAGGGAAGCGCGCTTTCTACTCCGAAGAGACCCAGCAGATATCGACGGCTGTTGAGGAGGTGGCCGGCGATCCAGATGACCGGATTCACGTCGTCGGCAATACGCCGATGCGCCGTGTCGTCGTCGAGCGTCGCGACGAGCTCGAGAAACAGCTTGTTGTCGAACCTCAGCGTGTTCAGGGCCGTCTGCATCGCGGGAGTCATCGCTCCCTCCTTGCTTCAATGGCTGATGAGATCACTGTGGGTGGGCCGGGCCATTATACCGCGTCCGGCGCCGGGCATGCAAGGCGGCTTCCTCGGTCCGGCCGGCGCGGACCCGCTACAACCGGGTCAGCATCAGCGAGGCCAAGCTCAGGACGAGAAAGAACCCGCACATGTCGGTAACGGTCGTCAGCAGCGGACCGGACACGAGCGCGGGGTCCAGCCTCACCCGCTTGAGAATCAGCGGCAGCGAGCCGCCGAGGCAGACCGCCAGCAGCGTATTGGCGGCGAGGGACACGCCGACGATCAGCCCGAGGTAGGCGTTTCCCTTCCAGATCATGGCCACGCCGGCGAGCAAAGCGCCCAGCACCACCCCGTTGATCGCACCCACGCCGGCTTCTTTTCCGATCACGCGCAGGACCTCGCGCGGCCGCACCAGCCCCAGCGTCAGCTCGCGCAGGCTGACGGCGACGGCCTGATTGCCCGAGCATCCACTCATGTCGCTGATCATGGGCAGGAACACCGCCAGGGCGATGGCGGCGGCCAGCGTGTCTGTGTACAGCGCGATCACGCTAGCGGCGACGATGTTGAGCACGATGTTGATCGAGAGCCACGAGAGCCGCCGCCCGGAGCGGACGAACATGGGCATGGTGCGAAACTCTTCGCCGCCCACGATGCCGCTCACGCGGAGAAACTGCCGCGTGGTCTTGCGGCCCGTCTCCTCCGCGACGGCCAAGGGTCTGACGACGCCGACCAGGCGCCCGTCGGCCTCGACCACCGGAACACCCAGATAGTTGCGCCGCTCGAAGAACTGGCGGACGTCGTCCAGGGGCGCGCTGGCATTCAGCGAGATCGGATTGCGGATCATGACGCTCGAGAGCGCTGCGTCGGGAGACGAGAACACGAGATCGCGCATGCGCAGCACTCCTTCGAGCTTCGCCGCATCGTCGACGACGTACAAGTACTGCACGCTGTAGTCCGCGTAGCTCCCGCGATTCCGTTCGAGATCGGCGACGATCTCGCCCACCGTCTGCGTGCCCCGGAAAGCCAGGTACTCGGTGATCATGAGGCCGCCGGCCGTATCGGGGCGATAGTCGAGCAGCCGGCGGGCGTCGGACGCCTCCAGCGGCGACATCTCCTCGAGGATCGCCTCCGGGTTGGGCATGAGACCGAGCAGATCCGCCTGATCGTCGCTGGGAATCTCGTCGAGGATCGCCGCGGCTTTCGCGACGGACAGCCCCTCGATGAGTCTGGCGGCCTGCGCGTCGGAAAGCTCGGCGACGAGGTCGGCCGCTTCCGCGGGCTCGAGCGCCTCGAGAAGGCGGGTCCGGTCTTCGAGCGTCAGCCGCGAGACCGCCCGCGCCACGTCGAAGGGCTCCAACGTGTCCAGCAAGGCGCGGACGCCGGCGGTGTCATTCGCCTGAACCAGGGACGACAGCACCTCCCATGTGCTGTCGGTGGCACGGGTATCCATTCGCGCTCCTGTCGAAGGGGTCACTGACGGGGAATCGAGCGGCAGTCTGTCACGGCCCGCGGCCGGCGAGCAAGTGCTTTCTCAACGCGGACGCGCGGAGTAGGGCCACTGAAAAAGTCGACGTCTAGTCTCTGATCTCGCCGTTGACGACGCGGATGCGGTGCCGACCCTGGGCGCTCACGGCCACGAACGAGTAGCCGTCGCGCGAAGCGCGGTAGTCTTCGATGGAAGAGAGTCCCCGCAGGACGTACGAAGAGCCGTGGGGATCCTGCTCTCTCACGTCAGTGAGCGAGAGGCGTGAGGGGTACGCGCCCTCCTCGACGAATGCCTGCGCTAGCATCACAGCCAGCTGGCGACAGGCGTTCTCCGCGTTGGAGCGTTCGGAAAGCGTGATCGCCGCGTCCACCTGGCCGAGCTGGTCGAGAACCGTCTCCACCTGATCCTGCTGGACGGGTGTGAGGTCGCGCTCGAGCAGCGACCGCGCCACCGTCGTGCACTCGTCGAACCGTTGATGGATCAGAAGCCACTTTACCTTGCCGAAGTCGAACTCGAACTCCAGGTACTCGCGGGCGCTGTCGCCGTCGGGCGTATCCGGCAGGTACGTGGCGAGATCCTCCAGTATGTGCTCCGCGCGATCGAACTGGCCGTTTCTGGCCAGATCGCGTGCTTCGTGGTAGCGCCCCTCAGCGGCCGTGCGGTAGCGCTCGACCTCGACGCGTACGGTGTCGGCGAGCGCGTAGCCCTTGCTCCGGCGCAGGAACCCTTCCAGATTGGCGACCGATTCCCCGGGGCGTTCCTCGTCCAGGCTCTGGAGCAGGACGTGGAACTCCTTCTCGAGTTCAGCCGGTGTGAGCTGCACGGTCTCGGTAGCGTCCTCTTGTCGGGTGCAGCCCGTCAGGGAGACCGATAGGGACGCCGCGACGACGGCAAAGACGATGGAACGGAGGGAATGGCTCATGGACGGCACCGGGTTTGGCGCCACTGCAATATCCGGGCCACGGGACGACTATCCGCGCTCGTCCGGCTCCAGCTCCATGGACATGAGGAGCACGCCGCCGCTCCTCTGCAAGCGGTATCCCAGCTTTTCGTTGAGGCGAATGACCGCGGAATTGTGCGGAGAGACCAACGCGTCGACGCGCCGGACGCCCATCTTCAGCAGCAGTCCGGTCCGGTAGCGCGCCATATCGGTGGCGATGCCCCGGTTGCGGGCGTTTTCTGACACGCCCGTGTAGATCACCTTCGCGATCTCGGGCGACGAGTCCCCCCACGATTTCTCGTCCGGGACGGACGCATCGGCGGCCTCGCTACCGGCGTCTGCCCCTCCGCGCTTTCGCAGCGAGACGCGCAGGCCGTCGACGAGCTTCTTGCACGCGCTCGCCGTGGCCACCAGGGGATGGCGCAGAGCAAACCGCCGCTGGTATCGCTTCCAGTCGATCGCGGCTACGCTGAAGCCGACCAGGCCGCCGCCGGCTTCGGCGACGATGATCACGATGTTGCGCGTCTTGAACGCATCCGAGAAGACCGCGCGGTAGGAAACGGGGGACCGCAGCCCCGCGATCCGAGGCTTGAACTCTTCTAGGAGACGGCGAAACGCGCGCCAATCGCCCTTCTCAACACTTCTGACGGTGATAACGCTCACGCCTGCGGGGAAGACGAGGTCACTCGACTTCGACGTGCGCGTTCTCGACGAGGATCTCGTACGCGTAGCCGAAGCCGAAGTCCTGGTCCGTGTTGAGCACGCCGCGCACGAGCACGAGATCGCCCAGTTGCACCTGGGCATCGGTCGTCACCGTCAGGTCGTTCGTCCCTTCCTTGCCGGTGCCGTCCATGATGTGGATCCAGTTCTTGCCCATCACCCCGGGCGTGAACTTGGTGACCTTCCCGCGCACGATCACCTCGTGGCCGGCCAGCGTTCGCTTCTCGTCGTAGAGCGTCTCGATGCGTTTGCCGCCTCCGGGCAGCGCGATCGACGAGAAGTCCATGCCCTCGGCGACCTCCGGAGCTCCCGTGATGGGGGGATGCCCCGCCGGCAGCTCCGTCTCCCCGCTCGCCATGGGCGCCGGGGCCGCTGGGCCGCCCGTCGGCGCCTCCGGTGACCGCGCACGCTCGAAAAAGGCGAGCAGGCCAAAGGCGACGACGACGCCGGCGACGATCAGCAGCGCTGATTTCCTCATGTTCATTTCTCCTCGGATGGGGGATGCGGCTGGGTTCGCTCACCCGGTCCCGAAGGGGATGATACATCCACCGCCCCTGGATGTCACCGGCAGGCTCGCCCGGCCTCGAACGCCTTCTCGTTGAGGTCCCGCACGCTCGCGGGGAGCCGGTGCGCCATGGCCCGCGCCCAGGATGTGCGCGCGAGCGGGAGGGCGTTGGAGACGGCGCCGAGCAGGACCACGTTGGCGCACCGTTTGTCGCCCAGCTGCATGGCGATGCGCAGCGCCGGCACGACCGTCACCTCGTAGCCCTTGCCGCGCAGGAAGTCGGACACGCCCGCGGGGTAGGACTTGGCGGGCTCGTCGGGCATGCGAATGGGCTCGATGATGCGGTCGTCCATCACGACGGCGCCGCCGGAGCGGAGGTAATGCGCGTAGCGGAGTCCTTCGAGCTGCTCGGCCGCGCACAGGAGGTCGGCTTCGCCGCAGCGGATGAGCGGAGAGTGGACGCGCTCGCCGAAGCGTACGTGGCTCACCACGCTGCCGCCGCGCTGGGCCACGCCGTGGACCTCCGACTGCTTGGCCAGAAGCCCCTCCTCCAGCGCCGCCTGGGCGAGGATCTCGCTGGCCAGGAGCGTGCCCTGCCCGCCGACGCCCGCCATGAGCACGTTGGCCTCGCGCGCGCTCACGGGGTCGCCTCCTGCGCGTACAGAGCCCCGGGCGCGCAGAGCTCGGCGCACATGGCGCACCCCACGCACTGCAGGTCGTCGATAATGGGACCCTTCTCGTCGCTCCAGTCGATGGCCGGACAGCCGAGCTCGTAGCAGAGTTTGCAGAAGGTGCATTCCTCCGCCGTGAGCTGGATGGGTTCGCGATGCTTGCGCCGCTCCTCAGGAATCATCAGGCAGGCGTGCTGCGCGATGACGACGGCCGGGCCGGGGTGTTTGATCGCCTCGCGCAGCTCCTTGCGTAGCGCCTTCATGTCGTAGGGATCCACCGTCCGCACGTGCTCGACGCCGATGGCCTCGACGAGCTTGGCCAGGTCCAGGCGCGGAGCGACCCCGCCGGAGATGGTCTTGCCGGTGGCGGGGTTCTCCTGCTGCCCCGTCATCGCCGTGGTGGAGTTGTCGCAGATCACGAGGGTGGAGACGCTCTTCTTGCAGACCATGTCGATCAGCGCCGGGATGCCGCTGTGGAGGAAGGTGCCGTCGCCGATGACCCCCACCGCCTTGGGGCTGCCGGCTTCCGTCGCGCCCTTGGCGAACCCGACCGCGTTGCCCACGCTCGCGCCCATGCAGAAGCACGTCTGCATAGAGGAGTAGGGAGGGAGGCCGCCCAGCGTGTAGCACCCGATGTCGCCGAGGGCGACGACGTTGAGCTTCATCATCTTCTTGAGGACGTAGAACACGCCCCGGTGCGGACACCCGAGGCAGAAGAGCGGCGGGCGGGGCGGAATCGGGATCTCCGCCCCGAAGGGCTCGGGCGGCGTCTCTCCCAGCAGGGCGCTGGCGACGATCTCGGGGTTGAG
>JAOTVO010000120.1 GCA_029863355.1 Candidatus Krumholzibacteriia bacterium | reverse complement strand
GAATCGAAGTGACCGCAAATGATCACATAAGAATCCGGATGGACTGTGCCGGTTTGGATTGCCTCTACGTTCCACATCGTCCAGCCCCCGGACGCAAAGGCGTGCAGTGTCGTCGGCAACCCGTAGGAATCGAAAACGTCTGCAATGGATTCGGCAATGCTACGGTGGTTGGGGGCGAAGCTATAGCGCGTGCCAAAGTCGACAAGCCATCGGATCTTGTCGCGAACCCCTTCCCAGCGAACCTGATCGACCATGGCCGCGATAGCGGGATTGGGTGCGTCGATCCAATTCCACGCCCGCGCCGCGGGCGGCGGCGACTCCGGCAAGTCCCTCACGGCCATCACAGCGCAACCGTGCTCCGCGAGGCTCCGGATGACCGTGGGATCCCCAGACACGAGAAACACACCTCTGTGCGTGCCGTGCACGACGACGCCATCGGCCTCGGGCAGGTGGCCCTTTGTTCGCACGAGGAACACGTTGGGAGGAAGTTGCTCGCCGGACAATCTGAACGGCTGAAGCGCCGGGTGCTTGAGCCACCGATCGGAATCCGGCGAAGTCGATTGTTCAAGGGCGAGTGCCGGGCCGGTTAAACAGCCGACGAGCCACAAGGCGAAAACAAGACATCCAACCGGTCTATCAATGGGAGGAGACATGCAACACTTTCGCGCGCCTAATCAGGGTTTCCTCACCGTCGCACGAGGACCCAACGACGATGATGAGGATGGACAGGAGGAAGCCCACGGGTGCGAGAATCAGTCGGTTCATGGCGATCGTGGGTGGCCCGTGGGGAGGCCACCTCGCGTGTTCCCCGAGGGGAAGGGAAGGGCGTGCGTGTATGAGAAATATAGCTTGCGTGCGCTATCGCGGGCAAGCGGTTCCGCGAACCCTTGAGCCGGTAGCGGGTCCGTGGTATAATACCGCCGCCCCCCACACTTCCCATGGAGGTGGTGTGATGAAGCTTTTGATCGAGCGACCATGGCCGGTCGCCCTCTGCGCTGTGTTCTGCTTGTTGCTGGCCCTCGCGCCGGCGCCGACCGACGCCCAGTCGCCGCCGGAGACGACCACGCTCGAGATCCCGCTGCCCGGTCTCCTCGGCGCCTACCCCTACGACCGCGACAACTACGAGCGCAGCGTCACCTTCGTGTACGACGGCGTCGACGCGCGCGTGCACAGTGGGTCCATCCATCTCGTCGGCGAGGTCGTCGATGTCGGCCTGCTCAACTGCTGCCTGAGCTCTCCCTGCGAGTACATGCCCGTCTGGCCCCTGCAGACCTACGCTTCGTTGCGGCGCGCGGAGACCTCGGGCTACTGGCACAGCGGCGAGATGTACGCGGAGAAGGGCGCCTTCGATACGACGAGCGGTTTGGCGCGCGTACGCAGCGGCTTCGAGACGATCGCCCACGGCGACGAGTTGACCGTGCACCTGCTCGTCGGCCCCACGGCCTTCATCGCCATCTGTGCGCCCGCGTCGGACCCGCCGAGCGGTGCGATCGCCGAGGCCGTGCTGGTGCTGGAGATCGAGCCGTCCGGCTCGCCGAGCCCCGTCGAAGCGGCGTCGTGGGGCCGGATGAAGGCGATCTACGAGTAGACCGGAGGCGCGCGAGCGCCGGGCGCGTCAACGCACCAGGTCGAAGTCGGTGAAGTCGGCGTGGTGGAAGATGATCGCCTCGGGGCTGCGCTTGACGTGGTCGCCCTCCTTGGAGTGGACGGCCACGACGTGCATCACCTCGTAGGGGATCCCCCTCTTGAAGCACATGCCCACGCCGGTGAACGGGTGGCGAAGCATCTCTCCCAGGTGCCCCTTCTTGAGCGAGCCGTCGGGCTTCTTCTCGAACTCGATCATCTTGCCGATGTCGGCCAGGAGCGCACCCGCCACCAGGTGATCCCTGTTGATCTTCACGCGGTCGCTGTAGGCGTCGATGAGCACGTCGGCCATGGCCACGGACATGCGGCACACCACGCGCACGTGCTCGAGAAAGGTGATCTTGACGTTGTCGGCGAGGAGCGTGAAGGGGATCTGCTTCATCTCCTCGACCGTGAAGCCGCCCGTCTCCAACGCCTCCACCCACACGTCGATGGTCGCCTTGCGCAGCTCGGGGTCGCCGATGAGGTCGAACTCGGGGACGGCCTGGACGATGTCGTTTCTTAGCTTCATGGATTCTCTCCTTGCATCATGAAGTAGTGGTCAGGGGCAGCTCGGCGAGCGTGAGGCGCACCGGCTCGCCGCCCGCTATTAACTCGATGTCGTCGCGCGCCTGCGCGTGTGCCGCGCGAACGCTGGCCAGCGCGAGCAGGGAGCCGCGCGCGGGCGAAAAGACGGCGGACGTGATCCGTCCGATGGACTTGGCGCCGGCGACGGATGCCTGCCCCGGCGCGAACAGCTCCGCGCTGCAAAACCGCGAGAGGTCGAGCGCGGAGAGGTCCGCGCGCAGCGCCTCAGCGTCGCGCGCGGCGGCGGCGAGCGCGCCGTCGTCCAGCGCAAGAGAAGCGGGCGGGGCGAGCGGGCCGGGTGCGTCGCCGGCCGGCGCCAGCCCCTCGAGCAACCAGTTCGGATGCCCGCGGAAGTGCATGCGCGCGAGCGTCTCCTGGCCGAGAAAGCAGCCTTTGTCGTAGCTCACCAGGTGGTCGAGGCGGCATTCCTTGGGGAAAGCGTCCTCGACGTCGACGCCGAACCAGGGCAGGCCCGCCTCGACGCGGCGCAGGTTCCACGCCGCGCGCCCGGCGAGCGCCAGGTCCAGGCCGCGGCCGCCCTGCACGAGGTAGCTACGGATGCGCGCGATACCGTCGGCGGGCACGATCATCTGGAAGCCCCGCTCGCCGGTCACCGACGCGCGCAGGATGGTGACGGGGATCCCCTGGTAGTCGACGTCGACGAAACGGAGGGCCTCCATCGGTATGGCCGCGTTGGGAAAGAGCCTCCAAACGAGGTCGCGGCAGCGCGGGCCTTCCACGGCGAGCACGCCGAAGCGCGCCGATGCATCCTCCAGCTCCACGTCGTCCGCGACGATGTGCTTCTCCAGGGTCGCGGCCACCGCCGCGCTGTCGCCCTGCGCGACCAGCACGAACAACTCGCTCTCGCGCGAGAGCACGTAGAGCTCGGCCACCAGCTTGCCCTTGGTCGTGGTGAGGGCGGCATGGGCGGCCTCGCCCGGCCCCAAGTTGGCCACCTCGGCGGTGATCATGGCGTCGAGGAACGACACGCGGTCGGACCCGGTCAGGCGCAGCGCACCCCAGTGCGTGAGGTCGATCGCGGCCAGGCGCGAGACGAGCGCGCGGTATTCGAGCACGGGGTGGGAGAACGTCTCCGGGTAGGAAACGCCGAAGGCGTCCGCGAGTAGGACGCCCTCCTCCCTGTAGGTTTCGACGAACATGGAATGCGGCGCGCGCCGGCGGCGCTACACGTCCGCCAGCGTCACGCTGTCGAAGAACTCGGCGAACTTGCGCTCCAGGTCGACGAGGCCGTTCTTGACGGTGCAGAGGTTCTCGACGGAGCAGCACCCGCCGGCGCTGGTGCACATCACCATGTGTACGGGGCCCTCGATGGATTCGAAGATCTCGGTGAGCGTGACGTCCCCCGGACTCTTGGACATGCGGTAGCCGCCCCCGCTGCCCTTCTGCGCCTCAATGATCCCGCTGTGCGAGAGACTCTGCAGGATCTTGGCGAGCAGGTTGGGGGGCAGGTTGAAGCGCTGCGCGATCTCCTTGGCGTTGATGAGATTGCCGTTGCCCTGACTCGCGATGTGCTTGAGCGCGATCAGTCCGTAGTCCGTCTTCATCGATATGCGCATCATGGCGACTACCTCGGGGGGATTGGGGATCCGGGCCCGCTCACGAGCCCAGTCTACGATCTACTCCATGATAATGAGCGCCGGGGAAGAATTCAACACCGTCCTCGCCCCGCACCACGACCACCGGCTCGCCGGCGATCACCGTGGCGACGTAGTCGCCCGCGCCATCGCCGCTCCGGGGTGAAGGTCCGCCCAGTGTAGCATGGAAACGAGCCGATCCACGCGCATTGAACGCGGCCCGCGGAGCGGGTACCATCCCCGCATGAGTGCGGAGCGTCCCAGCGAGGATCGTCTCGTCGCCTCCTTCGCGCGGCTGGCGAGCGCCGGCCGCCGCCGGCCCCGCGGGGTCGTCGCCGGCGTGGGCGACGACTGCGCCGTCGTGCGCGGCGACGGCGAGGATCTCCTGCTCACCACCGACGCGTTGGTCGAGCACCGCCACTTCGAGCGGGAGTGGTTCTCGGGCCACGCGCTCGGCTGGCGCGCCGCGGCTGTGAATCTCAGCGACATCGCCGCCATGGGCGGCCGCCCGCGCTACGCCCTGGTCTCGCTCTTCGTGCCCGACGGCGAGGACCTCGCCTACGTCACGCGCATCGAAAAGGGCATCGCCGACCACCTCGCGCGCCACGGCGCGGCCATCGTCGGCGGCAACGTCTCCGGCACAGAGGGGCCGCTCGCCGTCGACGTGGTACTGGTCGGCGCTTGCGCGCGCAAAGCGGCGTGGATGCGCGCGGCGCGCGCCGGCGACGCCATCCTGGTCATCGGGGAGTTGGGCAACGCGGCGGCGGGCCTGGCGCTCTTGCGCGAGGGACGCTCGGCGCCCCCGCGCCTGGTGCGCGCCTACCTGCGCCCGGCGCCGCGCCTCGACGTCTCCGAACTGCTCGAGGGCGAGCGCGCGGTGCGCGCGGCCATCGACGTGAGCGATGGCCTCTCCACCGACCTCATCCGCATGTGCCGCGCGGGGCGGGTGGGCTGCGACGTGGAGGCGGCGAAGCTCCCCCTGTCGCGCGCGCTGGAGGCGTTCTGCATCGCGCGCGGCGAAGACCCGGTGGCGTGGGCCCTGCGCGGCGGCGACGACTACGCGCTGGTTCTCGGCGTGGCTCCCGCCGCCGCGCCCGCGGTCCGTGCCCGCGTCGAGCGGCGTCTCGGGGTGAGCGCGGTGGTCGTCGGGCGCTTCACCGCAAGCGCAGGCACGTACCGGCTGCTGGGAGAAGACGGCGGTCACACCCCCATCCAGCCCACGGGCTGGGATCATCTGAGGTGATGTCATGACTTCGTCCGGCCAGACCGCTGCGGTGGCGGGGCGCGAGCGCTGGTACCTGACCGGCGCCGGCGTGATCGGTGTGTCAGTAGTGCTGATGGGCGTGGCCGCGCTGGAGAACGGCGTCGCACCCTGGTCGCCGTTCTACGTGCTCTACGCGGGGCTCGCCACGGCGCTGCCGTTCGCGTGGAAGCGCGCGCCCTTCGGCCCGCTGCGCGCGGTGCGGTGGTGGCAGTGGCTGCTCTGCCCGGTGATCGCCGTCGCGCTGCAGGCGGTGGCGGGCCTGGTCCTGCTCGTCGCCTACCCGGCCGCACTCTCGGCCCTGGGGGTGACGGCGGAGCGCGCCGCGTCGGCCGCATTCGACTACGGGGAGATGTTTCGCGCCATGGTGGCCGTGGCGGGCGAGCGCCTGGGGCAGGACGCCGGCCGCGCGCGCTCCCTCTACATCGGCTTTCTCATCCTGTGGGCCGGCCTGGGCGAGGAGGTCTTCTACCGGGGATATGTCCAGGGCACGCTCCGGCGCCGGATCGGCGCCGGCGCCGCGATCGCCGTCGCCTCGGTGCTCTTCGCCGTTCGGCACTACACGCAGATGGGCCTCCTCTGGCCCGACTATCCCTGGCCGGCGGCCACGGCCTGGGTCGCGATGGGCCTGTTCGTGGGCGCCGCCCTGGGCCTCCTCTACGAGAAGACGCGTTCCCTATGGATGCCGGTCGCCGTGCACTACCTGTTCAACATCGTTCCGTACCTGGCCGGTTGACCCGCTTTGCCCCGCCCGCGCGCGGGTGCTATATTCTCCGGGCCTCGCCACCTCAGTCAGGAGAACGCCATGTGCCGGAACATCAAGAAGCTCCGCCGCGAGAGCGGCGCGCCGACCGACGCCGAGCTACGCGACGCCGCCCTGCAGTTCATCCGCAAGATCAGCGGCTTCCGAGCCCCCGCCAAGATGAACGAGGCGGCGTTCGAGCGGGCCGTGGAAGACGTGGCCCGCGTGTCGCGCGACCTCTTCCAAGCCCTCGCTGCCACACGCCGCCCGCGCGCGTCGTCGGTCGGTGGCCGATGACGGGCGCGCGGGTGGCTGGGCGGCTCCCCGGCGTCGGCGTCCTCATTGGAGTCGCCCTGCTCTCCCCAGCCTGTGAGCGCGGGTCCGAGCCGCCCCCGCTCGTCAACCACTCCTACGCGCAGCTGGACGAAGCCGTCATGACGCACGTCGACCTGGACCTCGCCGTCGACTTCGACGAGCGATCGCTGCGCGGCACCGCGGCGATCGATTTCGACAATCCCGGCCGCGCCGAGCGCCTCGTGCTCGACACCTGGGCGCTGCGCGTCCACAAGGTCGTGCTGGGCGACCTGGGGGCGGAGGTGGCATGGGCGGTGGGGGACTCGCTGCCCATCGTGGGGCGGCCGCTCGTGATCGAAGTGCCGCCGCACGCCCGGCGCGTGACCGTTCACTACGAGACGGGCACAGACGCGCGCGCGCTCCAGTGGCTCGAGCCGGCGCAGACGTCCGGCGGACGCTTGCCCTTTCTCTACACACAATCGCAGCCGATCCTGGCCCGTTCGTGGGTCCCGTGCCAGGACACGCCGGCGATTCGCTTCACCTACCGCGCGCGCATTCAGACCGACCCCCTGCTCATCGCGCTCATGAGCGCGCGCAACGGCACGCGGCAAAGCCCCGACGGCGTCTACGCGTTCGACATGCCGCAGCCCATTCCGGCGTATCTCCTCGCGCTGGCCGTGGGCGACGTGGCCTTTCAGCCGATCTCCGAGCGTTGCGGCGTCTACGCGGAGCCGAGCGTGCTCGGCGCCGCCGCCCAGGAGTTCGCCGACGTCGAGCGCATGATGGGTGTGGCCGAAGCGCTCTACGGCGACTACCGCTGGGAGCGCTTCGACCTGCTCGTGCTGCCGCCGAGCTTCCCGTACGGCGGCATGGAGAACCCGCGGCTCACGTTTCTCACGCCCACGCTCATCGCCGGCGACCGCTCCCTCGTCTCCACCGTTGCGCACGAGCTGGCGCACTCGTGGTCGGGGAACCTGGTCACCAACGAGACCTGGAGCGATTTCTGGCTCAACGAGGGATTCACGACGTACTTCGAGCGGCGCATCGTGGAGGTGCTCTTCGGCCGGGAGCTGGTAGAGATGGAGGCGCTGCTCGGCCTGCAGGAGCTGCGCGAGGAGATGGACGACGAGGGTCCCGAAAGCATGGACACGGCGCTGCACGTGCCGCTAACCGGCCGCGACCCCGACGAGGAGCTGGGCACCGCCGCCTACGAAAAGGGCTACCTCTTCCTGCGCCTCCTCGAGGAGCGCACGGGGCGCGAGCGCTTCGACGACTTCCTGCGCGCCTACTTCGACCGCTTCGCATTCCAGACCGTATCCAGCGCGCAGTTCTGCGACTTCCTCAAGCTGCGCCTCCTCGACGGCGACCCGGCGCTGGCCGAAGAGCTGCGCATCGACGAGTGGGTGTATCGTCCCGGGCTTCCGGAGAACGCGCCGGTGCCCGCGTCCACACGCTTCGAACGGGTGGACGCCGAGGCGGCGCGCTTCGCCGCGGGCGTGAAAGCGCGGGAACTCGATACCGCCGGCTGGACGACGCAGGAGTGGGTGCGCTTTCTCGACGGCCTGCCCCGCCCGCTCGCGCCCGAACGGATGGCCGAGCTGGACGGTGCGTTCGCTTTCGCCGATGCCA
>JAOTVO010000119.1 GCA_029863355.1 Candidatus Krumholzibacteriia bacterium | reverse complement strand
CGTCGTCGGCTTGGCGAGTGAGTCGCTACGCGAGGCGTTTTACCGAGGCGTAGGGGAGGAGGAGCGCCGCAAATACCATCGGGCGTACGTCGATTACTACCGCGCCGCCGCCGTCGCGCCCCTCCAGCGGCACCGATTGTTGGCATTTCACTATGAACGCTCGGGCATGGTGCGAGAGGCGTTGGTCTGCAAGATCAGCGCTTTGCGGGAAATGCGCCCGCGGCGTGACCTCTTCGAAACCCGCGAAGTGTGTTCAAAGACGATCGACGCAGTGGAGCAACTGCACAGCCGCGAATGGCGAAGCCGTCGATGGCACCTCAAACGCTACTTTGTCAAGCGATGGATGGAGGCGGAATGGGAAGGCAACAACTACGCAGCGATCGTCGACATTGTTGAAACGCACATCCTCGGTGACAGAAAACTTGTCCCGCTGTCGTTGTGCTATCGATACGGAACCGCCCTGGAGAAACTCGGGAACCTGCAGGCGTGTCGGCGGTTGATCAAATCGGCTCGGCGACGTGCAGCTGCTGTGCCGCTGTCGACGATCTGTGAGCTGTCGGTGTTGGAAGCGAGCTACTACTTCGCCCGAGGTGACTACGTCGCCGCGCTAAAGACCCTGGACCTCATGGAGCCCGCACTCGAAAGCGCGGCTAAATCCCTCATGGCGCGTGCGTTTGTGCTCTACATGCTTTGCTACGAGGGCGTAGGGAATAGAACGGGATACGAGCGCTTTTTGTCGAAGGCCAAAGAGGCAGCGCTGGCCGCGGGGGACAGCGATCAGCTGCTCGCAATCAACTATTCGACCATCATGTCACATCTGAATAGCTCCATATACGAAAAGGCCCGGAGCCAGTTGAAGGAATCCATTCGAATGGCGCACCGGCGACGCGCCTATGACAAGCTTAGCTCGATGTATTTTCTGGCGAGCGCGGTGTATTACGAGGAGGGCAGGTACGGCCGCGCTTTACGCTATCTCGATAAGGCGGTGCGTGTTGGCGTCAACATGAACATGACTCAGCGCGTCACTGATTACATGCTCCGCTACGCGTTCATCTACCAAAACATGGGTCAGTACGGGAATGCGATTAGGTTTGCAGAAACTGCACGAAAACGGGCCGCGGAGGCAAACCACGACGGCCAGTACTTCTTTGCCCTGTTGATTCTGTTCGATCTGCACAATTCGACCAGTCAGAGCAAAGCAAGCTCGTTCGTCGGCGAACTGAAGCAATTGGCCACGTCAGTAAAGGCGAAGTACCAGATAGCGCTCTTTCATCGCCTTCTCGGAGAGTTCTCATTGGCGCAGTCGCTCGAGGACGATGCGATTCATGAGTTCCAGACGGCGTCGCGGATGTACCAGTCCATCGGTTACGACGACGATGCGGCGCGGTGTCAGATGCGGATTGCAATGGTGTACACGCGCCGGGGCGACAGGAAACGATCGCAACAAATATTGCGGCAAGTCGACGAGCGCGTGTACACGATGGAATCCCAGGATCTGATCGCCGAAAGCTATCTGGCGCACCTCGACCACTACCGCGTGTTTGGTTACAAACGGCACATGTTCATTGGGATGCTGAAGCTGTGTGATGACATTCGACCAAAGATCAGCGACGTCAACGTCGCCCTGCGAATGGACGCACTCCTGCACAAATGCTACTCGCACGTCGGAAACGGCGAAAAGCAGACGCATTACCTGCGTTCCTACCACGCGATCGTGCGGGACATCGTGAGCGGCCTGCACGACAGCGACATGATCGCGCAGTTTCTGGCTAACGAGGAAGTGTCCGCGATGCTGGCGCGTTATCGAGCGCTCGAAAGCAAGAAGCCCGAGCGCGTCCCTGTATGACGCACTCGGGCTCTCTGCTGTACCGCGGACGAGGCGATCAGCCGCCGATCAACCCACCATACTTCGAAAAGTGGTATAACGTCGCGTTTAGGCTGTTGGGGCCGGTGGAGTAGCTCTCGAGGAGCTCCCACTGCATGGCAGAGGGATTGTACCAACCGACGCCGCAGGCTGCGGCCGTGCCTTCGGCCGTGGTGTTCATGAGATCGAAGGTCATGATCACCGGCGTGTTGAACACGATGCCTTCGGGCCGGAATTCCACCAGCATCAGCTCGGGATCAACGATCTCGACCGAAATTTGTGTGTCGCCGTCCAGAGCACCGGCAGGGAACACGAGCGTCACAAAAGCGTTCTGAAGCGTACCGCCGTCCACGCCGATCACGGTGTTCGTCGCGACGAGACGGGGTAGCTGCCCAGTGTCGCGACTCGGCAGTCGCTTGATGAACACCGGGTTCTCGACGACGATGGGCCCGGGAGAATCGGCCGCGACGGGGTCGGACCGGTGGCTGTCGCCGCAGCCAACGATGACCAGGAGTGTTAGGCAGGTGAGAACGAGGTATTTGGCTTTTGCTCGGAGGACCGGAATCATGGCTAAGCCTCCTGACAATTTCGAGTCTTCCGTTCCTCCGCAGCGCAATTGGCATACCGCGCAGACCGCCCAGCGACGCGGGGAGGGCGACAACCTGTTACGTTGGCGTCGGTTAGCCACATGGGACGGGCGTTCGGGTGTCCATGAACCCGGCAACATGCTGGGTGGGATGACACCGGCAGCCGCCCCGGGAGGTCGTGAACCCCGGTTGGTCGGTAAGCAAGCCCGCGGTGGGACTGTGGGTTAGCAGCGGCCTGGCTCGGCCGAGCCAAACTGCCCGAGGATTCTCACGAGTTCGACGAGGGATTGCACGTTGCTACACGTCGTTACCTAACCGGAGTCGACGCCTCGCCTTGCCCGGCGTTCACCGGTAGGCACGCGCGCAGGTGCGTCTCACCGAGCAGGCCACTCGCGACCCCTACGAAAAACAACCGCCAATCGGGTCAATGGGTCCGTATTCCGGTGAGTTGACCCAGGGGGATGCAACTTCTTTGCGCACAAATCCGTCGACATATCTAGCCGCCGGTCCGGCGCGTTCGTGGGAGGGGGATAATCCGATGCGCTGCCCAATGATCCTTGGTCTCGCGACCGCGGGCTACTTACTGACGTCCGCCTCGGGGGCATGGGCGGACGACGACTACGTGCCCGTCTACCACCCCACGCTCGAGGTGCGGCGGGCCGAGGGCACGATCCGCATCGACGGGGATCTGGGGGACGAGGGCTGGCAGGGGACAGCCCGGGCGGGCAACTTCGCCGAGCACAATCCCGGCGACCAGACGCGGCCCGCGGTCGACACGGAGGTGCTCGTCACCTACGACGACGAGAACCTATACGTCGCCTGGCTCTGCTATGACGACCCCGACGAGGTTCGCGCCTCGTTCTGCGAGCGCGACGAGATCTTCTCCGACGATTACGTGATTCTCTGCATCGACACCTACGGAGACGCGACGCTGGCCTACGAGATCTCCGCCAATCCCTACGGCATTCCCGGGGACCTGCTCTACTCGTCGGCCAACGGCGAGGACATCTCCTACGACATGATCTTCGAATCGGCGGGGCGCATCACGGAATTCGGGTGGGTGGTCGAGATGGCCGTGCCGTTCCGAAGTCTGCGCTTTCCCCGGCGCGATGAACAGCTCTGGCGGGTCGACTTCTGGCGCAACCGCCCGCGCGAATCGCGCTACCAGTACTCGTGGGCGGCCTACGACCGCGACGTCGACTGCTGGCCCTGCCAGTGGGGAACCGTGGGCGGCATCCGCCAGGTGAACCCGGGGGCCGGGCTGGAGCTGCTCCCGGCGGTGACCGCGCACCAGTCGGGCGTTCGTCTCGACGACGGGGACTTCGAGAACGAGGCGATCAAGGGCGAGCTCTCGCTGGGGGTCGCGTACGACTTCTCCTCGGAGCTGACGGCCGAGGCGACGGTCAACCCGGACTTCAGCCAGGTGGAGTCCGACGTGGCCCAGATCGACGTCAACACGACGTTCGCGCTCTTCTACCCGGAGCGCCGGCCCTTCTTCCAGGAAGGCAGCGACCTGTTCAACTCGTACTTCAGCGCCGTCTACACCCGCTCGATCAACGACCCTCTCGTGGCCGGCAAGATGACGCTGCGCAAGGGATCGAACAGCGCGGCCCTCCTCACGGCGATGGATCAGCACTCCGTCATCATCCTGCCCTTCGAGGAGTCGAGCGAGTTCGTCGCCAACGGAGAGAGTTACTCCAACATCGTGCGGGCCCGCCACGATTTCGGCGAGCAGTCGCACGTGGGCGCAGTCGTCACCGACCGCCGCTTCAGAAGCGGCGGATCGGGGACGCTCTTCGGCGTGGACGGGCGGTACCGCTTTTCGCAGAGCGACGCGGTACAGTTCCAGCTCCTGGCCACGCACACCGAGGAGGTCGACAACCCGGCGCTCACCGACAGCGCCTTCAGCGAGATTCGCTTCGACGGCGGGCGTTACACGGCCGCGCTCGACGGGGAGCGCTTCTGGGGACACGGCGCATACGCCGCCCTGATGCGCAACGCGCGCAGCTACTGGCTGGGCGTGGACTACGTGGGACGGAGTCCCACCTGCCGGGCGGACAACGGCTTCGAGCCCTCCAACAACTCGCAGGTCGCAGAAGCGTGGCTCGGTGGCATCGTGCGCTTCGACGACAGCGACATCCTGGAGAGCGTCAACGGCCAGGTCAATGGTGCGCGCGAGTGGAACTTCGACGGGGTGCAGAAGGACGAGTGGATCGTGGCCAGCATGCAGCTGCAATTGCGCGCCGCGCAGACGGCTCTGCACCTGCAGCGCCTGAGCAGCAACGAGCTGTTCAGCGAGATCCAGTTCGACGGGATCTGGCAGAATCACGTCTGCCTGAGCGTCCGGCCCAGTGGCGGGCTCGCCTTCGGCGGCAACTACGACTACGGCCACCGCATCGCGCGCTACGATCTCGTGATGGGCAAGGAGACGAACACCGGCGTGTGGGCCGACGTGAAGCCGATCGACCGCCTGTTGCTGTCGGCGTCCTTCTACCATACCGACAGCGACGCCGTGGACACCGACGGGAGACTCTTTGACCAGAACATCATGCGCTTGCGGATGTCACTGCAGTTCTCGCGCGAGCTCTCGGCGCGGCTCGTGCTGCAGTACAACGACCGCTACGACACCTGGGAGTTCGACCCGCTGCTCACCTACCGCATCAACTCCTTGTCGATATTCTACGTCGGCACCACGCAGGACTACCGGAACCTCGAGAGCAGCGGCGACGGCGGTGGAGAATGGGCGCTGACGGATCGGCAGTACTTCCTCAAACTGCAGTACCTCGTCCGCATTTAGGGCAGATGCGCAACACACCGCGTCACGGCGGGCGCATAACAAGATGCCTCGGTCCGTAATGGCCCTTGGCGGAGGCGCCCGAGTGGCGTATCCTCATCCAACGGATCGTCCGGGAGGGGAACCGGTCATTCACGTGGGAAGGGCAACGAGGGTCACCATCGCGCTCGCGCTGGGCGCGGCGCTGGGAGTCGGCGCGCCGCGCGCGCAGCCGGCGGCGCCGTGGGGGAGCGCGGATACGCTCCGCCTCGGCGTGGACGCGGCCGTGCGCCTCGCGCTGGGCGAGGGCGTCGAGGCGGCCATCGCCCGGCAGGAGGTGGCCGCGGCCGCCACGATCGTGGGGATCGCGCGGTCATATGCACTTCCATCCGTTGATTTCCTGGGCAGTTACGTCCGCAACCTGAAAAAACCGGTGATCTTCTTCGAGATCGATCCGGGCGACGTGCAGTCCTTCGAGATCGGACAGGACAACGCGTGGACGGCGGGGTTGGCGCTGCGCCAGACCCTCTGGGCCTCGGGCCGGGTGCGCTCGGGCTACCGCTCGGCCCAGGAGCGCGCGGCCGCGGCGGCGCTCTCCGGCGACGACATGGCCGCAGGCATCGCGCGCGACGTGCGCTCGGCGTGCTACGGCGTCATGCTGGCGGGCGCGCAGACGGAGATCGCGCGGCGCGCGCTGGAACAGGCGCGGCGCAACGTGGCCCAGATCAGCGTGCGCGTCGGCAAGGGAGTCACCCCGGAATTCGAGATGCTGCGCGCGCAGGTGACGGTGGCCAACCGGCGGGCTCTGCACACACGCGCGCGCAACGCGGAGTCCACCACGCAGGAAGCGCTCAAGCGGCTGATCGGTGTCGCACTCGAGCGCCCAATTGTGATGACCGACAGCCTGTCGTTCGTGGACTACGTCGAGCCGCTCGAAGCGGTCCTCGCGCGCGCGCTGGCATCGCGCCGCGACCTGGCGGCCGCGCGCCGGACGGCGCAGTCGGCGGAGTTCGAGTACCGCGCGCGTGCCGCGAACGACATGCCGCTCTTGTACTTCGACGCGAGCGCGGGCTGGCTGGGCGAGACCTCCGACGGCGTCTGGCCGGGAGACCGCGAGACGGCGACGAGCGCCTCAATTGGACTGACGCTGGCGTGGCCCATCTTCGACGGCCTGCGCAACCGCAGCGAGACGCGGGCCGCGCGTGCCAACGCCGAGGCGTCGCGCCTGCGCGTCCGGCAAGTCGAGCAGATCGTCCGGCTGGAGGTGCGCAGCGGCTGGGCGGAGGTGCAAGCGGTGGCCGAGGAGAACGTGGCCGCCGGCGAAGCGCTCGCGCTCGCGCGAAGGGCGTACGAGATCGCGCAGGTGCGCTACCACACCGGCATGTCGACGCTGGTCGAGCTGCTCGACGCCGAGCTGGCGCTGATCGAGTCGGCGCTCAACGTCTCCGAGACACTCTACCGCTACAACGTGGCACTCGCGCGGCTCGCATATAGCGTGGGCGAAGGTCCATTGCTGGGCGAAGCCGAGGAAGAGGGAACCCGATGAGCAGGAAGATCGTGTGGGCCGCGGTGATCGTGGCCGCCATCGTGGCGTTTGCCGCGCGCATCGCCACCCGCGGGCAGAGCACGCCGGCGCGCAGCATCGAGCAGGTGCACGCCGACGAGGGCGTGCCCGTCGACGTCGTGGTCGTGCGGCGGGGAAGCATCGCCGTGGTGCGCGAGATCACGGGCGTGGTCTCCGGGATCCGCCAGAGCGTCCTGCGCGCGGCGGACGACCAGAAGATCGCCGAGGTGGCGGTGCGCGAGGGAGCGGCCGTGCGCCGCGGCGACACCCTCGTTCGCTTCGACGTCGTCGTCTCACCCGACCGCATGGCGCGCGTGGCCCAGGCGCGGGAGGTGTACGCCAACGCCAGGCGACAGGTGGAGCGGCTCGAGCCGCTCTTCGACGAGGGGGCCGTGGCCGAGTCCGAGCTGGACGCCGCCCGCACCGCGTTCTCCATTGCGGCGGCCGACCTGCGCAACGCCCGCCTGGAGCTGGAGGTCGTCGCCCCCATCACCGGCGTGGCCACGCTGGTGGCGGTGCGCCGCGGCGACGCGGTGGAGGCGGGTGACGTTCTGGTGCAGATTGCGGTGCTGGATTCGGTGCGCATCGAAGCCGACGTCTCCGGCGAGTCGGCGCGCGAGGTGCGCGCCGGCGCGCCCGTGTACGTCGCCCCCGCGCGGGGCGGGTCCGCGATCGAGGCCGGCCGCGTCACGCGCGTGGCTATGGGGGCGAACCCCGACACGCGCCTGTTCCGCGTCGAGGCCACCCTGGACAACGCCGCGCTGGACCTGCGCCCGGGCCTGGTCGTGACCATGGAGGTCGTCGTCGATCGGGCCGACACGGTGCTGGTGGTGCCCGAGACCGCGGTGCTGGCGTCGGGCGAGCTGCGAGCGGCCGGCCGCTGCGAGGTCTTCGCCGTGAGCGAGGGCGCGGCGCGGCGCGCGACGGTGACGGTGGGGCACGTGGCCGACGGCGTCTTCGAGGCACGCGCGGGCC
>JAOTVO010000118.1 GCA_029863355.1 Candidatus Krumholzibacteriia bacterium | reverse complement strand
TCGAAGATCGCCATCACGTGCAGGCGGCCGCCGGTGAGCAACCCCTCCACCGCCACTTCCCAGCCGGGAATGAACGACTCGACGAGCACATGCGCGCGGGCCTCGGCGTCGCGCGGCGCCTCGGGAGAAGTGGCGGCGTCGGCCGCGCGCGCGACGGCGTCGGCGAACGCCTCCTCTGTATCCGCGCGCACCACGCCGCGGCTGGCGGCGAGCATCAGCGGCTTCACGACGACGGGGAAGCGGAGCTCGCGCGCGACCGCGCGCGCGTCCGCGTCCACCGGCACCAGGCGGTGGGCCGGCGTGGGCAGCCCCGCGCGCGCGAGCCGCTCGCGCATGCGGAACTTGTTGCGCGTGGCGTAGACGGCGTCGGGGTCGTTGTGGCGAAGCCCCAGCTCGCGCGCGATGGCGGCGGCGGCCATCGTGGCCTGATCGTCCACGGCGACCACGGCGTCGATGGGATGGCTCCGGGCGAAGGCGCCCATGGTCGCCGCCGCGCGCGCGGTGTCGGCGAAGTCGAAGGCGGGGAGCGTTACGGGGAGGAGGTGGGAGAGGGCGCTCGGCTCCTCGGAAGCCACGCTCAAGTCGACGGGCAGCCGTCGCGCGGCGCGCACGAAGGCCTCGGCGCGGTACGTCGAGGTGGGGACCAGCAGCAGCAGCCGGCTCACGACGCTCGCCCGCGAGCGCTCACTTGGACGACGGCGCGTAGTACGGGTTGTTCCCCGCGGCGTGGTCGGTGGTGTCGAGAATATCGCCGACCTCGGGCACTTCCTCGCGGATGGCCCGCTCGACGCCGTACTTGAGGGTGACGTTGATCATGCCGCAGCCCTGACAGCCGCCGCCGAACTCGAGGTAGACGGTGTTGTTGGCGACGTCGAGCAGGTTGACCATGCCGCCGTGCGCAGCCACGGCGGGATTGATGACCGTCTCGAGCACGCCCTGCACGCGCCGCCGGATCTCGTCGGCCGGCAGCTGGCTCGCCGTCACGCCCTCGGAGATGGGCGCTTCGCCGGAGAGGAGCGCGTCGCGAATCACCGCCCCCACCTTGGGGATGTAATCCGTCCAGCTCGCCTCGCCGCGCAGCGTCACGCGCAGCAGGTCGTGGCTCACCGAAGCCTCGGCGACGGCGTCGAGCGCGAAGAGCTTCTCGATCAGCGGCGAGCCCAGCGCTTGCTCCGCGCCGGAGAAATGGGCCGAGTTGTCGGGGTACAGGGTCCCGCTCGCGCGAAACGTGCACTGCTCGGGATGCGTGTAGGAGGGCGTGGCGACCACGCGAATGGTCTCGTCACCCTTTCCCTCGTAGCTCAGCGTGATCTCGTCCATCATGATGAATGACCTCCCTCCCGCGCGCCCGCCGCGCGGGCGCGCATCAACGCTTACATGATACGCGACGCGCCGGGTGAGGGCAAGGCGCCTCAGAACCCCGAGGGATCGACGGAGCCCAACTGGCTCCGCGTGGGCTCCGCTCAGCAGAACCACGCCTCGGTGAGGCGCGGGGGATCGGCGCTCCCACGGGTGCGCGCGGGGCGCTCGCCGCTCGCCGCGGCGTGCCCGCCCAAGGCGTCGCTCGCGGCCGCGGCGATGGCCGCATACGTCTCCTCGATGCCCTCGCTCTCCTCCGCCGCGCGCTCGGCGACCTCGGCCAGGCGCGGCTGCAGCGCGTCCATGCGCGGGTCGGGGTGCCGCCAGCGGTAGGAGAAGTGCTCGGCGTCGAGCCCGTCCAGGTGGGGGCGCATGGCGTCGCTCTCCAAGAGGAGTGAGCCCGGCGGCACCAGCAGGCGAATCGTGTACTGCACCGGATCGACGTGGGCCACCAGTCCCTCGTCGGCGACGGCGGCCAGCAGGTCGAGGTAGCCGGCGGCGGTCTCCCACGGCGTGAACGGCACCAGGGAGGGGCGCAGCGCGAGGCCGATGCGGCGGAAGTGGGCGAACACGTCGAGTGAATCGGCGCGCGTATGGCCCTTGTCCAGAGCGGCGAGCACGCGATCGTCCAGCGACTCCACGGCGGTGACGACGAAGAGGGATCCGAGCGCCTGCAGCTCCTCGACGGCGCACCGGTGCCGCCGCAGATGCGAGACCTTGGCCGTGTAGTCGAAGGTCACGCGCGGGAACGCCGCGTGGAGCCGGCGCGCCACGCGCAGCGCGTGCGTGGGGCCGTTCAAGAAGTCGGGGTCGGCGAAGGTGACGTGCGCGACGCCGCTTTCCACCAGCGCGCCGATGTCGCGCAGAACCGCGTCCGCCGCGACGGCGCGGAAGCGCCCGCCGTAGAGTGGCGGGAGGGGGCAGTGCCGGCACAGGTGCTTGCAGCCGCCCGTCGTGGCCACCGCTCCCACGCGGTGCAGCGCGCCGCGGTGCGCGAGCTTCACGTAGCGCTCGCGCGCCCGCAGGCCCTCGCGCAGTGGCGCGGTGTCGCGTCGGGCGGGACGCCCGTTGGACGGGGGACCGACCACGCGGCCGGCCAGCGCGAGGAGGTCGGCCTCGAATTCCGCGCCGAGGCAGCTGTCGGCCACCTCGCCGAGGAGGTCCCGATTCAGGGCCGCGTACAGGCCGTAGAAGCAGACGTGCGCCTGGGGGCGGAGCACGCGCAGGCGGCGCGCCGCGCGCACGCCCAGGCGGAGCGCGGTGTGCATCGGAGCGGAAATGCCTATTAGAGAGGCGCTTGCGACTCTTTCCTCATCCAGATCTTCAACGGCGAGGTCGAGCAGCTCCACCGCGTAGCCAGCGCGCGCGAGCACGCCGGCCGGACCCACGAGGCCCAGCGGTTCCTGTCCGAGCTCGTAGCAGGAGACGAGGAGAATGTCGGCCATGGCCCCAGTATAGGGAGGTCCGCGGTGGGGGTCCAATGCGTTGGTTGTGGCCGCGAAAATGTCCCTGGCATGGAGGGTGCAATGGCCGGGGCATGGACACCCGACGCCCGGGATGGCGTCCTCCCCACTGTCCCAACCCCAACTGCAAGTATCACAACACGATCGACCCTGGCTGGTGCTACAAGCGCAAGGGCTTCTTCACTCGGCTGAGCTGTCCACTTCGTCTACAGAAGGGGCCACAGCGTATCCAGCGCTTCGCTTGCCTGAGCTGCGCGCGCACCTTCAGCACCCAGACCTTCTCGACGACCTACTGGCAGAAGCGCCCCGAGCTCACGGCCCAGGTGCTGCCCCTGGTGGTCGGGGCCATGGCCAACCGGCAGATGGCCCGGGCCCTGGCGACTTCCCCCAGTAGCATCGCTCACCATGTCTCCCGCCTGGCCCGCCACTGCATGCTCCTCCAGGCGCAGCACGCCGAGGTCGTCGTGCCGCGGGAGATCGCCATCGACGGCTTCGAGAGCTTCGAGTGGAGCCAGTACTTTCCCTTCCACCACCACGTGGCCGTCGACGTGGAGAGCGGCTACTTCCTCTACCACACCGATAGCCCCCTGCGGCGCAAAGGGCGAATGACCGCGCCCCAGAAGCGCCGGCGCGAGGAGCTAGAACGCCAGCTCGGCCGCCCCGACCCCCGGGCCGTGCGCAAGGACGTCCAGGAATTGCTCGAGCGGGTGTGTCGAGGATCTCGCCACCTGACGGTGCGAAGCGACGACCACCGCGCCTATCCCCCGGCGATCCGCGCGCTGCGGTGTCCGACCACCCACCGGGTCACGTCCTCGCGCGCGCGGCGTGACCGAGCCAATCCGCTCTTCGAAGTGAATCTCCTGGACGGGTTCGTGCGCCACAGCACCGCCGCTCACCGGCGCGAGACCATCGCCTGGGCCAAGCGCCGGCAGGCCTCGGCGGAGAAGCTGGCTATCTTCCAGCTCTGGCGCAACACGATCAAGCGGCGCTGGGAGAAGGGGCCGCCGGTGAGCAGTGCGATGCGAATGGGGCTGACCAAGCGGCTCTGGGGCGTGGGCGATGTACTCGCTCAGCGGCGCTTCGCCACGCGGATTGCGCTACCCCCGCGCTGGCGGCTCTACTACGAGCGGCGCATCGAGACTCTGGTCCTGGGGGTCAACCGGAAGCACACGCTCACGTACGCGTTTTGATGGACCGGGGAGCGGATCGACGCCCGGAGCGGTGCGCTCGCCCCAGGGACATTTTCGCGGCCACAACCCAATGCGTTGACGCGGCCGCTCGGGCCCGTTACGCTGGAGTCGTGCGGCCCTTGGCCGCCCGGAAAGGACATCATGACCGAGCAGACACACGACCGCCACCTGACCCTCCCGGAGGCGATGCGCCGCCTGCCCGACCCCGAGGGCGCGCGCTCCGCCCGCATGCTCACGCGCGGATCGCTCAGCGTCGAAATCTACGCCCCCCGGGGGAAGGACCCCCAGGGCCCCCACGAGCAGGACGAGGTCTACGTCGTCGTCGAGGGCGGCGGCTGGTTCGTCAACGGCGATATCCGGCACCGCTTCAGCGCGGGCGACGTCATGCTGGTGCCGGCGGGCGTGGTCCATCGCTTCGAGGAGTTCACCGATGACCTCGTCCTGTGGGTGGTCTTCCATGGACCCAAGGGCGGCGGGCACGCCTAGGCCCGTTGGTGTATAATCGACTCGAGGCCCAACCGCGGAGGTAAGATTGGACCCACAGCAGCACGCCATCCGCCCGGCCCGCCTCAAGCCGGGCGTGACCCTCGACGACATCCCCGCGCCGCAGCAGGGCGGCGCGGCCAGTAGCGCGCGACGCGTGGTTCGCGGTCGCGCGCTGATCTTCTGGGACCCCAAGCGTCCGGGCCGCAAGCTCGACGCCATCGACACCGACCAGATCACGCCCGCGCAGGACTGCGTGTCCGAGAGCCTGGACGCCCTCGACCAGAACTGGAAGGAGGGCGCGTTTCGCCATTTGATGCCGGACTTCCGCCGCCGCGTACACGACGGGGAGACGTTCGTCGTGGCCGGCGACCGTTTCGCGATCGGCTCCTCGCGCGAGATGAGTCCCGCCGGGCTGCGCGCGGTTGCCGAAGAGGCGGGGTTGGAGATGGTGATCGTCTGCGGCCGCGGCATGGGTGACATCTTCCGCCGCAACGCGCTCAACCTGGGCCTGCACGTCGTGCAGTGCAGTGAGGCGGTGGCCGACGTTCGCGACGGCGACACTCTCTCCTTCGACGTGGAGACGCGCGCGCTCACGAATGAGACGCAGGGCAAGCCCTACGAGGTCGAGCCGCTCACGCCCAAGGAGGACGAGATCCGCCGCTCGGGGGGGATCCTCGCCGTGGGGCGGCGCGAGCTGCGCGAGTCGATCGAGCGCGCGCCCGCGATCGCGTGGCCCGACGAAGCGCGCGCCCGCGACATGACCACCACCGAGCAGATCCTGTGGGCGCACCGCGTGAACAAGGAGGCGCCGGTCGCGCCGGGGCGCACGCTGCGCGTCTACGCCGACCTGCTGCCGGCGTCGGACGGCACGGCACCCTTTGCCATCCACACCTTCAACCAGATCACCGGCGGCGACCGCATCGATCCGCGCCAGATAGCCGTCGCCAACGACCACTTCGTCTTTACCGGCCGCGCGGCGGACGAGCGCCAGACGGCGATCGGGCGGAGCTTCGCCGAGCGCCACGGGATCGAGAAGCCGTACTACGCGACACCGGGCGACGGCATCTTCCACTTCTACTTTCCGGAGCAGGGGCTCGTCGTCCCCGGACAGTTCATTCCCGGCGCCGATTCGCACAGCCGCGCCTACGGGGCCTACGGTGCGGTGGGCGTGGGCGTGGGCTCGACCACGCTCGGCTTCGGTTGGTCCACGGGTGCGGTCTACTTCACCCCGGCGCGCGCGCGGCGCGTGGTATTCTCGGGTGGCTTGCAGCCGTGGGTGACGGGCAAGGACGTCGTGCTGCGGCTGCTCGAGCGCTGGGGCGCGGACCAGGCGCAGGGGATGTCGGTGGAGCTGGTCGACGCCGGGCGGCAACTGCCCATCGCCTACCGCAACACGATCGCCAATATGATGGCGGAGGCCGAGGCGCAGAACGGCATCTTCGCGCCCGACGAGATCACCTACGCGTGGTACGCGGAGAAGGGCATGACGTCGCTGCCGTACCCGCGCCTGGCCCCGGGGGCCAACGCCCGCTACGCGATCGACGAGACCCTCGATCTCTCCGACGTCGTGCCCATGATCGCCAAACCGTTCAGCCCGGGCAACGCCTACCCCGCCGAGGAGGTGGCGCGCGACCGCCTGAGCTTCGACAAGGCGTACATCGGATCGTGCACCAACGGCAGCTACGACGACCTCCTGCAGGCCGCGCTCGTCGTACGCGCGGCGCGCGACCAGGGCTTCGCGCGCGCGGCGCGCGACTTCGTCGTCTTTCCGGGCTCGCGCGGGGTGCGGCAGGCCATCGAGAACCCCGATCCCAGGCTGGGGGGCGAGACCATCGCCGACGTGCTGCGCTCCGTGGGCGCGTTGATCAGGGATTCGTGGTGCGGGCCGTGCTTCGGACAGGGCCCCGACGCGCTGCGGCGCGGCGAGCGCGCGATCACGTCCTTCAACCGGAACTGGCAGAACCGGATGGGCTTCGGGGGAGAGGGGTATCTCGCCAGCCCCTCGGTCGTCGCCGCCTCCGCGCTCCTGGGCTACATGGCCCCGCCCGCCGAGCTCGGTCTGGTCTGGCAAGCCGAGATCCACGCCTTTTGAATGGGCGCGCGTTTGACAGCCGCGGGCGCGCGTGCTATTGAGGCTCCATCGTGAACGCCAAGGATTCCCCCCGAGAAGCACCTGCGCGCCCGTCGCCCGAGGCACTCGCCGACGCCTTCCGGCGCCGGGGCTACCTCTTGGCCGACGTGGACCCGCTGGGCCGCATCGAGCCGTTCGAGCACCCCGACGTGCGCGACGCCGTCGCCGCGGCCGGTGAAGAAGCGGCGCGGCCGTGGCGCGCCATCTACAGCGGAACGATCGGCTTCGAGTTCATGCACCTGGTCGAGCGCGATCGCCTCGAGTGGATGCGCGCGCGCATCGAGGCGGGGCCGCCCGAGGTCGACACGCGCTGGATCCTCGAGCGGCTGATGGAGACCGAGCTCTTCGAGCGCTTCCTGCACGCGCGCTACGTGGGCAGCAAGCGCTTCTCCATTGACGGCGTGGCCGGCCTGGTGCCGCTCCTCGACGCCATGCTCGACGCCGGAGCGAAGGGCGGCGCCGAGTTCCTCTACCTCGCCATGAGCCACCGCGGGCGCCTCAACGTGATGCGCAACGTGGTGCAGACGCCCGCCTCGCACATCTTCGCGGGTATGGAAGACCTCGACCCGCGCAGCGTCCTCGGCGCGGGCGACGTTAAGTATCACATGGGTGCGACCGGACGCTACCGCACGCGTTCCGGCGCGGAGGTGGATGTTCACCTGGCCACCAATCCCAGCCACCTCGAGGCCGTCGACCCCGTCATCATGGGGCGCACCAGGGCGCGCCAATTCCGCTGGGGCAGCGACGGGGAGACCAAGATGATGAGCGTCACCTGCCACGGCGACGCCGCCTTTGCCGGGCAGGGCATCACCTCGGAGACGCTGAACTTCGCCGGCGTGCCCGGGTACGCGGTGGGGGGTACCATCCACATCGTGGTCAACAATCTGATCGGCTTCACCGCGGAGCCGCGCGCCCTCCATTCGACGCGCTACGCGTCCGACGCCGCGCACCGCCTGTCCATCCCCGTCATTCGCGTCAACGGCGAGGATCCCCGGGCCATCTGGTGGGCGGGCGTGCTCGCCGCCGACTACCGCCACGCGTTCCAGAGCGACGTCGTCGTCGACATCATCGGGTTTCGCCGCTACGGGCACAGCGAAGTGGAGGATCCGACGCTGACGCAACCCCTGCTCTACGAGCGCATCAAAGCG
>JAOTVO010000117.1 GCA_029863355.1 Candidatus Krumholzibacteriia bacterium | reverse complement strand
GCCATCGACGCCGTGCTCATCGGCCTCCTGGCGGTCGGCACCATCGCCGGCCTGGTCAGGGGACTGGTGCGTCAGGTCATCGAGCTGGCGGGGATCGTCGGCGCGTTGATCGTCGCCGTCCTCTTCGCCGCCGGGCTCGCGACCGTCATGCACGAGCACCTGTCGTTCCCGTACTCGCCCGGGCTGGTGGTCGCGTTTCTCGCCATCTTCCTCGGCTGCATGATCGCGATCCAGTTCGTCGCCGCGTCGATCCAGAAGCTGGTGCGCATGACGTTCCTGGGCTGGGTCGACCGCTTCTGCGGCGCCGCGCTCGGCCTCATCGTGGGTATGATCGTGGGCAGCCTGCTCGTCACCGTCGCCCTGGAGCTGCCCATCCCCGACGACACGCGGCGGGAGATCGAGAGCTCCGAGGTGTGCATATTCCTGCGCCCCATCGCGCCCTGGATCTTCGACACCGTCTTCAACCACGGCGAGAACGGCCTCGCCTACGAGCGCATCTTCAAGCGCGGCGGCCCCATCTGACGGAGGCTGAAACTCGACGCCGGCCGTGTTGTAAGAACAGATAACCCCGCGTTATGGCACTGCACCGTGGTCCCAGGAGGCAGACCATGCATGCAACCCTAGTCATTACCGCCGTCATCGCGCTCGCCAGCACGGGCGCCACACAGGCGGGCGACGTCGTGATGTACAACGGCGGCCCGCAGCATACGGGTGTCTATGACACCGAGCCGCTGCGCGATCTAACCGGGCTCAAATGGAAGTTCGAGGCCTTTGACGACGTAACCGGCCCGTCGCTCGTCTACGACGGTGTGGTCTATTTCGGCGACCGCAGCGGCCACTTCTACGCCGTCGACCGCGAGACCGGCGAGCTGCGCTGGCGCAAAGAGGCGGGACGGACCGCGAACGGCCCGCCGACGATCCTCGACGGTGTCGCCTATTGGGGCAGCGGTCGCGGCCACCTCTACGCGCTGGACGCGGCCACGGGCGAAGAAACGTGGCGCTACGAAGCCGAGGGTGGCATCTGTTTCCCGCCGCTGGTCCACGACGGCCGCGCCTACGCCACCAGCCACGACAAGCAGATTCACGTCGTCGATATCGCGACGGGCGAGTTGGTGAAGCGGATCGGCGGTAGCGGCGGCATGTGCTGCAGCCCGTCGCTCGCGGGCGGGGTCGCATTGGTCAGCGACTGGGACGGCAACGTACGCGCGATCGACACGACCACGCTGGAGGAGCGCTGGCGCTTCGAGGCAGGCACGAAGATCTACCACGCGCCCTCGGTCGCGGGCGGGATCGCCTACGCGAGTAGCTACGACAGCTGCGTCTACGCCATCGACGTGAAGACGGGCGTGGAGAAGTGGCGCTTCCAAACCGACGCTCAGGTCGGAATGGATCCGGCGGTGTTCGGCGGCGTCGTCTACGCCAGTAACGAGGACAGCCACCTCTACGCGCTCGACGCCACAACGGGGGAACTCATGTGGGAGGTGGCCCGGGAGGGGCACGTGTGGGCCAAGCCGGTGATCGCGCGCGGGGTGCTCTATCACGGCACGGGTGAGGCCGCCGTCTACGCGCGGGACGCGCGCACGGGAGAGGAGCTGTGGCGCTTCGAGCCCGAGGGTGAGATGGTGTGCAACCCCACGGTCAATGATGGAATGGTGTTCTTTGGCTCCGGGCAGGCGCTCTACGCCCTGCACTGAGCACGCCTGACCGCCCATGTCCGCCCCACCCCGGGAAACTCCCTTCGTCCACGCCGCGCGCACGCTCGAGCTCGACGCCGTACTGGATCTGGTGGCGAGCCGCTGCGTCAACGACGGCGCGCGCGCGGCGGTGCGCGCGCTCTTCCCCCTCGCCGACGCGGGGGCCATCGCCGAGGCGCTGGCGGCCGTCGAGGAGCTGCGCTACTACTCGGCGGAAGAGGGCGACATCCCCGTCGCGTCCACCGAGCACCGCGCGTACGTGGAGGCGCTCGCGCGCCGCGCGGCCGGCCCGGCGCCGGAGGTACTCTGGCGCCTGGCGCAGAGCGAGCGCGCCGCCGCCGACCTGCGCCGCCGGCTCGAGGGAAGGGAAGACACCCACCCGCGCCTGGCCGCCATGGCCGCGCGCATCGTGCCAGACGCGGCGCTGGTGAAAGCCGTCGAAGCGGCGGTCGATGCCGACGGGACGGTGCGCGACGATGCCAGCCCGCTGCTCGCGCGCCTGCGCCGCGAGATTCGCGACCTGCGCGCGTCGCTGCGCTCCCTCGCGGAGCGCCTCGTGTCCGAGTACGGAGAAGACACGCTGGGCACCGTGCTCGGCAGCCGGCACGTGCTCGTCGTGCCCCGCTCGCGCGTGTCGCGGCAAAGCGGACTGGTGCACGCCGCCTCGCACAGCGGCGGCTCGCTCTACTACGAGCCCGCCCCGCTCGTCGAGCGCAACAACGAGCTGGAGACCCGCGTCGGCGACGAGAGCGCGGAGGTGTCGCGCATCCTCGAGGCGCTGGCCGAACGCGTGCGCGCGGCGCGCGACCGCCTGCTCGCCAACGCCGACGCCGTCGACGCGTTCGACGCCCTGCGCGCCAAGGCCGCCTTCGCCAAGGCCTTCCGCTGCACCACGCCGTCGCCGTCGACGGACGGGCGCCTGCGGCTGGTGCGCGCGCGCCACCCGCTCCTGGAGGCGATGCTCGCCGCGGCCGGCGACCGCGAGCTGGTCGCCCTCGACCTCACGCTCGAGCCCGGCGGCCGGCTCCTGGTGATCAGCGGCCCCAACGCGGGGGGTAAGACGGTGGCGCTGCGCACGGCGGGCGTGTGCGCGCTGATGTTCCAGTGCGGGCTGCAGGTGCCCTGCGACACCGGCAGCCAGCTGCCCGTGTTCGCGCGCGTGCTGGTGGACATCGGCGACGAGCAGTCGATGGCGTCGTCGCTCTCCACCTTCACCTCGCACCTCCGGCACCTGGACGCGATGACGCGGCTGGCCGGCGCGGATACGCTGTGCCTGATCGACGAGATCGGCGACGGCACCGACCCCGACGAGGGTGCGGCCCTGGCCGTGGCCACGCTGGAGCGGCTCCTGGCGTCGCGCGCGGCGGTGATCGCCACCACGCACTTCGGACGCATCAAGGCCTTCGCGCTCAAGACCGACGGCGTGAGCAACGCGTCCATGGCGTTCGAGGACGCCGAAGGGCGGCCGCTCTACCGCCTGCTGCAGGGGGTGGCCGGACGCAGCCGCGGGCTGGACACGGCCAGGCGCACCGGTTTCGACGCCGACATCGTGGCGCGCGCGCAATCGTTCCTCGGCGAGGAGGCCCACAAGCTGGACGCCGTGCTGGCCGCCCTGGAGGCCAACACGCTGTCGCTGGAGCGCGCCCGCGAGCAGGCCGAGGCGCACGAGGCCGCGTTGCGCCGGGAGATCGCCGCCTACCAGGAGAAGGCGGCCGCCTACGACCTCACCCGGCGGCAGGCGCAGCGCCGCGCCCTGGAGGAGGCCGAGGGCGTGCTGGTGGCCGCGCGCGGCGAGGTGGAGCGCATCGTACAGACCATCCGCGAGCGCCAGGCGGACAAGCAGGCCATCCGCGAAGGCCGCGCGCGCCTGCGCTCGCTCATCTCCGAGGTGCGCGCGCGCCTGGTACCCCCTGAGGAGGCGCCCCGCCTGACCCACGTCTCGGTGGGGCAGTGGGTGGCGGTGAGCGCCACCGGACACCCGGCCGGGCGCGTGATCGATGTGGAAAACGGGCGGGCGACCGTTGAAATCGACGGCAAACGGATTAAACTTCCAATAGAGAAGTTGCACGCCGCGTCCCCTCCGGGCGCGGCGGATTCGTCGGGGGCGGCCTCCTACGACATCCAGCACGAGCCTCTGACGTCCACCAGCGTCGACGTTCGCGGGCACGACCGCGAGGACGCCCTGGCGGCGTTGCAGCGCTTCGTCGACCAGGCGCTGCTCGCCGGGGTGCATGAGGTGACGGTCATCCATGGGGTGGGGCGCGGGGTGCTCGCCCGCGCCGTTCGCCAGCATCTCCGCGACGATCCGCGCGTGGCTGAGCTTCGTCCCGGCCAGCCGCCCGAGGGCGGGGACGGGGTCACCGTCGTGCGCTTCAAATAGGTACCAGGAAGGCCCGTTTGCCGATTCCCGAAGCGACCATTCAGGCCATTCGCGACCAGACCGACATCGCCGAGATAGTCGGCCAGCACGTCGATCTGCGCCGGGCGGGCTCCAACCTCAAGGGCCTGTGCCCGTTTCATTCCGAGAAGACGCCGAGCTTCAACGTAAGTCCCGAGCGGCAGACCTTTCACTGCTTTGGCTGCGGCAAGGGCGGCAACGTGTTCACGTTCCTGATGGAGATGGAGGGGGTCTCGTTCCCCGAGGCTGTGCGCGCGCTGGGGGAGCGCTGCGGCGTAGAGGTGGCCTACCAACAGGTTGAGCGCGAGGAGCGCTCGCGCAACGACGCGCTGTTTGCGGCCAACACGTTCGCGGCGCGCCACTACCACCGGGCCCTGGTGGATGGCCGCTCGGCGGACGGCGCCCGGGCGTACCTGGAGGAGCGCGGCATCCCGCGGGAAGCGTGGGTGCGCTTCGGTCTCGGCCATGCCGGCGAGGCGTGGGACGGCCTGTGGACGGACGCGCGCCGCGCGAAGATCCCCGAGGAGGACCTGGCCGAGCTCAAGCTCATCGTGCGCAGCGAGAAGACCGGCGGCTACCGGGACTACTTCCGCTCGCGGATCATCTTCCCCATCGTCAAGCCGGGCGCCCGCGTCACCGGCTTCGGGGCGCGCGCGCTGGGCGCGGGGGTCGAACCCAAGTACCTCAACTCGGCCGAGAGCCCGGTCTTCGCCAAGCGGCGGACCTTCTACGGGCTCGACCGCGCCCGCGAGGCCATCCGGCACAAGCGCGCGGCGGTTTTGGTGGAGGGCTACACCGACCTCATCAGCCTGCATTTGGCCGGCGTCGAGCACGCCCTGGCCACCTGCGGCACCGCGCTCTCGAGCGACCACGCGGCCACCCTGCGACGCCTGACCTCGCGCGCCATCCTGGTGCCGGACGGCGACCCCGCCGGCGAGCTGGCGGCCGTCACCTCCGGGGCGATCCTCCTGGCCGCGGGTGTCGACGCGGCGGTGGCCCGCCTGAGCGCGGGCGACGACCCCGACAGCACCGCGCGTCGCCTGGGCCGCGAGGGCACTCTCCAACTCATCGATTCCGCCGTGAGTTACGCGGACTACCTGGGGTGGATCGTGAAGACCCGGGGCGAGTCACCCCGCGAGAAGGAAGCGATCGTTCGCCGCGTCCTCGACGCGCTGGTGGACCTGGACGACCCGGTGCGCCTGGATCTCGTGACCGGCGATCTGGCCCGCGTGCTCGCGGTCAACCCGGAGAGTCTGCGCGCGGCGGTGCGCCGCCCGCGCGCGCGCCGGGCCGGGGCGGCGAGCGCCGGTAAGGCACCCGTCGCCGGCGAGGCCCCGCGCGAGGCGCTCGAGCGGCTCGGCCTCCGGCTCATCATGGAAGGGACGCCGGTTGCACGCGAGGCGCTGGAGACGCTCGACGAGGGCGATTTCTCGGCCGAGGACGCGCGTAACGTGTATAAACTGCTTGACTCTGCCGCCGAGCGCCGTATTGATTTAAGGGGTCGCGACTTTCAGCGTCAGGCCGAAGAGGCCGGTCTGGAAGGGCTTGCCGCGGAGATCGCGCTCATTCAGGTCCCTCCCGGGAATGTCGACACACTTCTCAAGGACATCGTCAGGCGTATTAAGGAGTTAAGGATTCGCGACGAGCTGTCGGCGCTTCGCCGCCGGCTGCATGACCTCCCCAGCGAGAGCGAGGAGGCCGTCGCGGTCGCTGAGTATTATCACCGGCTCAAGCAGGCGCTGGTCGAGCTGTAACGGATAGACAAAAGGGAGATCTGCTGGATGGAAATCGAACAGGACAAGTTCGACGACGTGCTCGAGGACATCCGCCGCGTCGCCGAGGAGAAGGGCTTCGTCCTCAACCACGAGATCGACGCGCTGGTGGGGAATGATTTCTCGCCCGAAGACATCGTGGTGCTCTACGACCGGCTGAGCGAGGAGAAGATCGACTTCTTCGACTCGGCGGAGAAGGCGCGCCTCAAGGTCGAGGCGCAGAAGCGGCGGGCGGAGAAGGAGGAGGCCAAGAACGAGGAAGAGGTGCGCGCCGTCATCCGCTACGACGACCCCGTGCGCATGTACCTGCGCGAGATGGGCAAGGTTCCCCTCCTCGACCGCCAGGGCGAGGTGGAGATCGCCATGCGCATCGAGGCGGGGCAGCTGATGATCGCGCGGGCCGTGTTCTCGCTCGACTCGCCCATCCGCGAGCTGCAGCGCCTGGCCGGGGTGGTGGACAAGGAGCAGATGCGCCTGGACGAGGTCGTCCAGGTCGAGGCGGGCTCGTTGGGCCCCGGCCCGGCCAGCAAGAAGGAGCGCCAGACGCGCTTCCGTCCCATCCGGCGCATTACCGCGCTGCGCAAGGAGATCGTCGACATCCAGCGCAAGCTCGCGCTCAAGAAGTACGCCTCCAAGCGCGTGGCACTCGAGCGCTCCCTCGACTTGCGCCAGGGCCGCCTCTTCGACGAGTACGTCAAACTCCAGCTCCACACCAAGCAGCTCGAGCGCATCGTCGAGAACATCCGCGAGGTACGCGACAATCTGCGCGAGCAGTACACCAAGCTCCGCGAGTACGAGGAGTTCGTCGGGCTCTCCTACGACGACCTGCGCGCAGCCATCCGCCGCCTCAAGGGCCTCAAGCGCCGCCGCAGCCTCAAGGTCCCCGGCAAGGGCACCTGGTCCCTCGACGTGCTCGAGGACTTCGAGCGCAAGATGCGGACGCTGCGCGCCGAGGGACGCCGTATCGAGAAGGAGGAGAACATCTCCGCCGAGAACCTGGAGCGCATCGTCGACAACATCCGGCGCGGCGAGATGCAGATGCAGCGGGCCAAGAAGGAGATGATCGAAGCCAACGTGCGCCTCGTCATCGCCATCGCCAAGCGCTACACCAACCGCGGCCTCGAGTTCCTCGACCTCATCCAGGAGGGCAACAGCGGCCTCATGCGCGCCGTCGACAAGTTCGACTACCGCAAGGGCTACAAGTTCTCTACCTATGCGACGTGGTGGATCCGCCAGGCCATCACCCGCGCCATCGCCGACCAGGCGCGCACCATCCGCGTGCCCGTGCACATGATCGAGGCCATCAACAAGGTCTCGCGCGCCGCGCGCAAGCTCGTGCAGGAGAACGGCCGCGACCCCACGCCCGAAGAGGTGGCCAAGACGCTCGACTACCCGCTGGACAAGGTCAAGAGCGTGATGAAGGCGAGCATGGAGCCCATCTCGCTCGACCGGCCCATCGGCGAGGACGAGGACTCCAACCTCTCCGACTTCATCGAGGACATCTCCGCCACTTCGCCCGCGCAGTCCGCCGCGCACGCCATGCTGCGCGAGCAGCTCTCCAAGGTGCTCTCGACGCTGACGCGGCGCGAGGAGAAGGTGATCCGCCTGCGCTTCGGCTTGGGCGATGGCACCCCGCGCACCCTCGAGGAAGTGGGGACGATCTTCAACGTGACCCGCGAGCGCGTGCGCCAGATAGAGGCCAAGGCCCTCAAGAAGCTCCAGCACCCCAGCCGCGCGCGCAAGCTGAAGGGCTACACCGAGATCGTCTAGGCTCTCGCGGGGCCCATAGCTCAGGGGTTAGAGCGGCCGGCTCATAACCGGTTGGTCCCAGGTTCAAATCCTGGTGGGCCCACCACATCTTGAACGCCGTCCCCGGAGAGGGACGGCGTTTTCTCTATGTCATCTGTTCGTAACCGGCTAGCGCACGATCGACAGTTTGGCCGTTGCGGAAAGGCCGCTCGCGGTCAC